>NZ_BAAFGR010000051.1:0-45701 GCF_041154655.1 Nocardia sp. JMUB6875 | reverse complement strand
GTCTGAGAGGGATCGATCGAGGCAGGGGCGATCCAGCCGATGCGCCCGGCATGCTCGGAACCCGGTGGCATCACCACCGTCTTCCACTTGTCCGGGCCTTCCCCGATCAACGAGTGGCAGGAATCGCACGCCAAAGTCAGGTTTTCGATGTCGGTCGGCCCGCCTTTGGCCCAGTCGGTGACGTGGTGGACCTGGCAGAGGGTGGCGGGGGCGTCGCAGCCGGGGCGGGTGCAGCCACGCTCGGCCGCGATCAACGCACGCCGCTGGTCGGCGTGGGCGAGGCGGTGGGCCTTGGCGTGACCGAAATGCAGTGGGCGGCCGGCATGGTCGAAGATCGTGAGGAACGGACGCGACTGCTGCGCGAGCTGCAGGGCCTCTTCCATCGGCACCGTCCCACCGGAAGCGGTGGTCGCGACCCCGGCGGCGGCTTCGACCTCGGCCAGGCTCATGGTGATGATGGTGGCCACGGGCAGGCCGCGGTGCTGGCCCAGGTTGGCCGGACCCATCTCCGGGCGCAGCAACGCCACGAGGGCGTCATGCTGACGCTGGGCGGTCGAGCGGGTGTCACGGCGCGCGGCCGCTTGGAGGGTGTCGGGGTGGATTCCCTTGGCGCGCTGCGGGCTCTGCGGGTCGTCGGGGTTGCACATGCCGGGCTGGGCCAGGTCGGCGAAGATCGGATCCAACAACGCGCGCGCCGCCGGGGTGAGCTGACCGGTGATGGTGCTCATGCCGTCCACACCCTGCTTGCCCAGGATGATCCCGCGCCGCGCCTGGCGGTCGTCCTCGCTGACGAGCTTCCCGTCGGGGTCGAGGAACCCCAGGATGCGGTCGCCGAGCTTCGGGAGATCATCGGGGATGGAGCGGGTGGCGAAGTGCGCCAATTCCATTTCCACCTTACCGACCAATTCCGGGTCGGTGACGGCGGGGATACGGCGCACGATCTGCACGATCCGGCGCGCGTGATCGGCCGACACCAAGCCCTGTTCTTGGGCGGCGGCCACCCACGCCAGGTTCGGCTCCAACACCTGTCCCATGACCTGGCGCTGCCCGAGCTGCTCGGCGGCATTCACGCGCGCACCGGCTTCGGCGTGGCCGAGGCGCAGCACCTGCTGCAGGTACTTGCCGGTGTGATTCTTCCAGCCCGCCTTCTCCGGCAGGTTGCGGGTGCGGACTTCGCCGACGAAGCGGTGGTCGACCGCGGCCAGGCGACGCTTGGCGGCTTCGAATTCCTGCATTTGCGCGACGAATTCGGTGTCGGTGTATCCGCCGAAAGTTTGGCTGAGCAGGGTGTCGGTGATCTGCGACAGCAGCGCGATCGCGTGGGCGATCGTGCCGTTGTCGAGAATCCCTTCACCGCTGGTCATGCCTCCATTCTACGCTTCTCGATCATGTTTTCGAATCGAATTACCAAGTGATATAAGGGTTTTCAAACTAGACCCCCAATGCCGCCGCAAACAATGGCCACGAATCATGAACATCGTCCTGCCAATACGGCCAAGCGTGAGTTCCATTGCGGTAAGCGACCTGTGCCGGAATCCCAAGCGAAGCCAGCCGCCCCACAAGCGAATCCGTGCAATTACGCACCACCGATTCCATGATCCCGCCGACCGCCACCCGATCTGCGAGCCCCGGCACATTCCCGGCGATGGAGGCATCGCCGATCCCTTCGTGGATACCCGGCAGCCCATTCCCGGCGGAAATGTAGAGCGCCACTCCGCGGAGCAGTTCGGCGTTGAGGACCGGGTCATGGGCGTTCCAGGCCGGATTGTCGTCAGCGCCCCACATATTGGCCGCATTCGCGCCGAACAAACCCAGTTCGGAGCGGACGTAGCCGCGCGCCACGGCATCACTGGTGCGGGGGCAGCCGCTGTAGGAGCCGACTGCTTGGTACATGCCGGGGGCGTCGAGGGCCAGGTCGAGTGCGGAGGTTGCGGACATGGATGCGCCTGCCACCGCGTTCCGGCCGGTCATTTGGAAGCGCGATTCCAGGAGCGGCGGCAATTCGTGAATCAGGAAGGTGGACCATTTGTTTCGGCCCAGGGTCGGGTCGTCGGCCACCCAGTCGGTGTAGAAGCTGGCTCGGCCGCCGATCGGGGTGATGACGTTGACCGGTTTGTCGGCGAAGAAATGGGCCACATCGGTGCGGTTGGTCCAGGGGCCGCCGTCCTCGCCGCCGTCGACGGCATTGAGGAGGTAGAGGGCGGGGGCCGGGAAGTCCGGGTGTGAAACCCATACCGGGATGGTTCGGTTCATGGCGGCGGAGTAGACGGTCACCTCGTACTGGCGGCCGCCCAATGGGCGCATGCCGACGATTGCGGAGCCGTCGCCCGGGTCGGCGGATGCGGTGACGGGCACAAGGGCAGCAAATGTGGCGATCAGGGTAAGGAGGGCGCGTGATAGCCGATGCATGAGTGGAGTATCCCGCCGTTAGAGCCTATTTCCTGGAATCACCGCGCGTGTTCGTCGGCGGAATGTGCGCGCAGGGCGGTGATCTCACCCGCCTCCGACTCGGGTACGCGCATCCGTTCAGCTATCGACCAGCGGAGTTTGCGGGGGAGATCGGGGGCGAGCTGGGAGAAGTAGGCGTAGAGCCAGTCGGAGCGCGCGACGAGGAAGGGGAAGTCGGTGCTCATCATCGCGCGCAGGACCAGCATGGGCAGGGGTGAATCCAAGGGATGGAAGTCGCGGTCCCAGAGACCCGGGACGCTGCAGCCGGGGTAGAACTGGCCGAGCATCATGCCCTGGGACACCACCTCGGTTTTGCGGTCGCGATGGACGGCGTCGATCAGCTCGTAGCGGGTGAGGCCGGGGAAAACGGTGACCAGCGTCAGGCCTCGTGTCTCGGCTGGATTCTGTTGCCGCAGTTCGCGGTACAGTTCGAACGCGTCATCCACGATCAGGTTCATGCGCTCCACGGGCAGCTCGTCGCCGCCCTCCGCGAGCCCTGCCCAGAACAGCCGGCGGGTCAGGCTGTGGCGGACGAACGGGCAGACCGGGCCCGGTCGCCCGAGGTCTGGGTGCGGATGCATGAGATGCTCGCTCACCCACCGCGTGAGCGTCCCGGCCGCGTCGCCCTGCTGCTCCCACAGCTCCGGATCCTGATAGACGTTGAACCATCGCACGCCCGTGCGCGATCCAGCCCTCATCCGCGGTCCTCGCGGTCCAGGTGCGCGGCGAGAATCGGGCCGATGACGGCGACGACGTCGGCATTCGTGAGCTGCGCGTGGGTGGCGGCCACCGGGTGCTCGATGAGCTTGCCCGTGACGTACGGCCGCCAGAGTCCGGAATCCAGGGAGTCGGTCATGCCGCGCGTGGCGGAGAAGTAGAGCAGGTCCCCGTCGAACACGGACGGTCGGTACCGCGCGGAGAGCTGCACACCGTCGACGTAGCCGCGATGCAGCCGGGTGAGTTGGTCGGCGGTCAATCCCGATCCGAAAGACGCTGCGGACGTGGCCAATTCGGCGGCGGCCTGCTCGGCGGTGACATCGGGGAGCTCGTCCGCGTCCTCGGGCTCGTCGCCGAGCAGGTGTGTCAGCAGATCGCGCATGCGCGGGGTCGGTGGGGGAGGCATGTCATCGGGGAACACGATGCTGTCGAGCATGGCCAGCGTCGCCACCTCCGCACCCTCGGCGCGCAGCCGCACCGCGATGGCGTGCGCGATCTGCCCTCCGAGCGACCACCCCAGCAGGTGATACGGCCCCTCCGGCTGCACACGCCGGATCTCCCGGACATAGCCGACGGCGAGTTCGTCGATGCTGGTGGCGGATTGCACATCGCCGCTCGGGCTCAGTGCCTGCAATCCGTAGACCGGCCGGTCCTTGACGTACTGGGCGAGGCCCGCATAGCACCAGGCCAGCGGGACGGCTGAATGCACACAGAACAGGGGAGTGCGAGAACCGTTGCGGCGCAGGGTGAGTACCGCGCCCAAGGCGTCATCGCTGGCAGTGCTGCCGTCGTGGCTCGTCAGTCGCTCCGCCAGCTCGGCGACGGTGGGTGCGGTGTACAACCATCGGACCGTGACCGGCAGCCCGGTGGCCGCCGACAACTCGGCCGAAACCGCCACGCCCAGCAGGGAATTACCGCCCAGCTCGAAGAAGTCGTCGTCCAGTCCGACCTGCTCGGTCTCGGTCGCGGCGGCGAATTGTTCGGCCACCAAATGCTCCATCTCGCTTTCCGGTGCCCGGTACGGGTGGTGCACGGCGGGTGCCGGAGGCAGGGCGGCGCGGTCCACCTTGCCGTGCGTGGTAATCGGAAGACGGTCCAGCTCGACCAGCTGCGCTGGGACGAGCGCCGCGGGCAACAGCGTGCGGAGGCGGCGAACGAGGGCGGTGGTATCGAGTGGCACTCCCGGTGCGGCGACGACGTAGCCGATCAACCGCGCACCTGTCGGCGCCTCCTCCACGGTGACCACGGCCTGCGAGATCTCCGGCAGCGTCATGAGCGCCGCCGCCACCTCACCCGCCTCGATACGCCGCCCCCGCACTGCGAGTTGATCGTCGGCGCGACCCAGGAAGTCCAGGTTCCCGTCGACCTCCGCGACGACGAGATCGCCGGTCCGATAAAGCCTCTCACCCGAGCCGAACGGATCGGCGACGAACCGCTCAGCGGTGGCAGCGGGCCGATGCAGATAGCCCTGCGCCACACCGGGACCACCCAGATAGAGCTCGCCCCGGCCGCCGGGCGGCACCGGACGCAGCCGGGCATCCAGCACGAGCGCCCGCACCCCGGGCAGCGCCGGGCCGATCGTGACGGGGCGGTCGGCGGCCAACGCGGCCGACTGTGTTGCCATGACGGTGGTTTCGGTGGGGCCGTACCCGTTGAAAAGCCGCAGCGTCGTCGCCCAGCGCCGCACCAGATCGGCCGGGCATGCTTCCCCTCCGACGACCGCCACCCGCAAGGTCGGGACCTCGGACGGGGTCAGCGTCGCCAATACGGCCGGGGTCGTCAGGAAGTGGCTGATCCGTGCAGCATTCAGCAGCTTGGTCAGGTCGGCTCCGGCGACGACGCCCGTCGGCTCGACCACCAGCCGCGCCCCCGCCGCGAACGCGGCCAACAACTCCAGCAGATGGGCATCGAACGATGGTGCGTGCGCGTGCAGTACATGCGAATCCGCGCTCACCCCATAGTGTTCGACGATGTAGTCCGTGAGCGACCCGAGCCCGCGATGGGTGACCACGACGCCCTTCGGCGTCCCGGTCGTACCGGAGGTGTAGATCAGATAGGCAGGGTGCTCGGCGTGCAGTGGCCGGGTCCGGTCCGTGTCCCGCACGACCGCACCGGATCGCTTCCGAACCTTCGCGCCGAGGAGTGGATCATCGAGGTCCAGCCAGCGTGGCCCATCCGGCAGGTCCGCATGCACCGACGACACCGTGATCCCCACCCGCGCACCGGAATCCGCCGCGACCGTCTGCAACCGCCGCGCGGGATCGGTGGGATCCACCGGCACGAACGCCGCTCCCGACTTGGCGACCGCCCACACGGCCAGCACCGACTCGGCCGAGCGTGGCACCGCGACCAGGACGAATTCGCCTGGCCCGGCCCCGGATTCGATCAGCTCGCGCGCCCACTGCGACGACAGCTCGTCCAGTTCCCGATACGTCCACACGCGGCCGCCGTCCTGGAGGGCGACCGCCTCTCGATCACCGGCCCCAACGAGATTGGTGCGCAGCAGATCCGGAAGCAGCCGGAAGGCCTGTCGGGCCGCGGCGACCGGCGGCGTCTCCGGCAGCTCGACCCCGGGAACCTGCCGGTCGAGCCCGGCCAGGAACCGCCCGAGATACTCCAGGAACCGCTCGTGATGCCAAGCCAGCGTCTCCCGGCTGTACACCTCCGGATTCGCCTGCATATCAACGGTGATCGTGCGCTCGTCCGGCCCTAGCTGATACCCGTTGACCAGCAGATCCTCCACCGGCCCCAGCGACAGCAGCCGCACCTCCCCGCTCAACGGCCCCACCCGCGGCTGCTCGACGAACCGCAGCATGTTCACCACCGGCCCGAAACTGCCCCGGACCGTATGGCTTTCCCCGCTGTCGCGCAGCATGTCCTCGTACCGGTACCGCTGGTGCCGCAGCGCCCCGACCACCTTGGCCCGCACCTGCTCGATCACCTCGGCCCCGGTCGAGGCGCGGATCCCGGTCAGCCGCAACGGCACCACATTCGACACCGTCCCCGCCGAGCGCCGCAGCGCCGCGCTCGGCCGGGCGGGCACCGGCAGGGACAGCACGATCTCGTCCGAGCCGGTCATCCCGGCCAGATAGCAGGCGAAGGCCGCGATGGTCACCTCGGGAAACGCGATTCCCGACTCTTGCAGCAACTCTCGCAGCCGGTTCGCGATCGGCTCCGGCACCGCCGCGGCGACTCGATGCGGCCGAGGTGCCGGGACGGCGGGCGCTCCGGCCAGCCGAACCGGCTCGCGCATCCCGCTCATCTCCCGCGACCAGTACTCGCGATCAATGCGACACCGCGCGGACCCGAGATACTCCCGCTCGTCCTCGAGGATCTCGGCGACCGTCAGGAAGGACGGCTCATTCCTGGGCGCGGCCTCCGAATCGAGTGTGGCGCTGTACAACTCGGTGGTGCGCCGCAGCAACGCCGCCGCACCCAATCCATCCAGCACAATGTGATGGCTGCGCAGATACAGCAGATGCCGTTCGGCCCCGAGCCGATACACGGTGGCGACCGTCAGCGGATCCGTCAGCAGATCCAGCGGCGAACCGTAATCGGCCTCCATCAATTCCAGTGCGGCCCCGAGCGGATCCGTGTTGTCGCGCAGATCCACGAACGGCGCGGGCTCGAACGCCTCCGGATCCGCGTACTGCCGCGGCAGTCCGTCCACCAGCCGGAATCGCAGCAGCGGCGACTCCAGCTCCCGCGCCGCCCGCGCCCCGCACTCCTGCAGCAGCTCCCGCTCCAGCGCCCCGGTCAACTCCAGGTACAGCGCCACGGTGTTCGGCACGGCCGGGAACAGTTGCTGGGCCACCCACCACCGCAATTGCGCCGCAGACAGGGGCAGGTCAGTGCAGACCGCCGTACCGCCCTCGCCGCCGGCCCGCGTCACCGCGCCTCCTCGCCTCCCGAATCGCCTGCCAGGACACATTCGGTGGCAAACCTACGGCATCAGGCACCCGAACCGCCCGGAAGCAGGGCCGCCGGGCGTGGTTTCGATGTGATCGGATCCGGACGCGGTACGACGCGGCGGTATTTCAGATCATGGCGCGCAGCGGTCCCTCGGGCTCGACACCCATGATGGTCAATGCCGTTGAGTGGTACAGCGATCCGGGCGTGTGGATCGCATGCTGCAGCCCCACATGCGCGTCCCGCCAGAATCGCTGCATGACATTCGCCCGCCGCACCGCGTTCCCGCCCGAGCGCGCGAAGATCTCGTCCACCGCCGACACCGCCCGCCACGCGCAGCGAACTTGATTGCGGCGCACCAGGGAACGATCGGCGAAGCTGATTTCCTTACCCGCCTCGGCCTGGTCGTAGAGGCGGCTGACGCCATCCAGCAGCTGGGTGCGCGAGGCCGCGATATCGGCGGCCGCCTCGGAAATCGCCGACAGCACGTACGGGTCGTCCTTGATCCGGGTTCCCATCGCGGTGACCCGGTCGCGCTGGTAATCCAGGTGCGCGGCGAGCGCGCCCTCGGCGATGCCGACCACCGCCGCGGTGATCCCCAGCGGGAACATGGCCCAGAACGGCAGCTTGTAGACGGTATCGGTGCGGCCCGCCCGCTCGGCCGCGGTCTCGCCCTCGGCGACCGCATCGAATTCGATGGTCCGATACGACGGAATGAACGCGCCGTCGACGATGATGTCCTTGCTGCCCGTGCCTTGCAGCCCGATCACGTCCCACGAATCGTCCACGATCGTGTAGTCCTTGCGCGGCAGCACCACGTGCATGACCTTCGGCGGCATCAGCGGCTTGCCCTCGGCGTCACCGGTCATCGCGCCCAGGAAGATCCAATCGCAGTGATCGGTGCCCGACGAGAACTGCCATCGCCCGCGCAGGACGAACCCGCCGTCGACCGGAGTCGCCACCCCCATCGCCGCGTACGGCGAGGCGATCCAGGTGTCCGGGTTCTCGCCCCACACCTCGTTCTGCAGCCGCCGGTCCATGAGCGCCATCTCCCACGGATGCACCCCGCCCACACCGCACACCCACCCGGTGGATCCGCAATGCTTGGCCACCGCCATGACCGCCTCGGCGAAGTCCCGCGGATGGGCGGCGTACCCGCCGAAATCGGTCGGCTGCAGCAGCCGCATCACCCCGGCCTGGCGAATGAGTTTCACGCTCTCGTCGGAGAGTTTCCCCAGCCGCTCGGTCTCGTCGGCGGTCGCCGCCAACTGCCCCGACAGTTCCTCGACCCGGCTCACTACCTCGTGCGTCATCGCAACTCCAGTCCGCTATTAGAACGCGTTCTAGGGGACGGTAGCGCCAATCCGGCTGCCCGCGAGGGAGTTTCCCGGTGATTGGTACCGGGCCTTGTCGCGGTCGCGGCCCCGTGTGACGCACGAGACGCCTAGATAGATTGTGCACAATCTAATTGCGGGCTACGTTGTTGGATGTGACCGATGAGCAGGCGTTGGAGAACCAGCTGTGCTTCGCGCTCTACGCGGCGTCGAGGGCGATGACCACCATGTATCGCCCGAAACTCGACGCGCTCGGCATCACCTATCCGCAGTACCTGGTGCTGCTCGCGCTCTGGCAGCGCGACGGCCGCACCGTGGGCGATCTGTGCTCGGCCCTCGACCTGGATTCGGGCACGCTCTCGCCGCTGCTCAAACGGCTCGAATCGGCGGGCTTCGTGCAACGCCGCCGATCCGCCGCCGACGAGCGCCGCGTCGAGATCAGCCTGACCGACCGGGGGCGCGAATTGCGCTCCGCCGCATGCCACATCCCGGAGCAGTCGGCCGAGATCACCGGCATGTCCCTGGCGGAGCTGTCCGAGCTCCGGGAAACCCTGCACCGCCTCACCGCGGCGCTGACCAACCACACCCGATCGAAGGAGAACGACCGATGAGCGTGCTCTACACCGCCGCGGCCCTGGCCACCGGCGACGGCCGCAACGGCCACGTCCGCACCGATGACGGCAAAGTCGAATTCGACCTGTCGATCCCCAAGGAGATGGGGGGCAACGGCCTCGGCACCAATCCCGAGCAGCTCTTCGCCGCCGGCTACGCGGCCTGCTTCCACTCCGCGCTGCGCACCGTCGCCCGCGCCACCAAGGAGAATGTGGACGACTCGGCCGTCGGCGCCAAGGTCGGCATCGGCCCCAACGAGAACGGCGGCTTCGGCCTGACCGTCACCCTCGAGGTGTCGCTGCCGCACCTGCCCCTGGACGAGGCGCGGGCGCTGGCGGACAAGGCGCACCAGGTGTGCCCGTACTCCAATGCCACCCGCGGCAATATCCCCGTCGATGTCATCGTGGTCGAGGACTGAGGAGGATGAGCATGCGTGCGGTCGTCATCGAACAGTTCGGCGAGCCCAAGGATGTGCTGAAGGCGGGCGAGCGGCCCGTGCCCGAGCCCGGTCCGGGTGAGGTGCGCATCGCCACCACGCTGGCCCCGATCCACAATCACGACCTGGCCATTGTCCGCGGCGTCTACGGCTATCGGCCGGAGCTGCCCGCGATTCCGGGCACCGAGGCGGTCGGCGTGGTCGACGCGCTCGGCCCCGACGTCACCGGGCTGGAAGTCGGTCAGCGCGTGACGGTTTCGGGTGTGCAGGGCGCGTGGGCGGAGTACTTCGTCGCCAAGGCCGCCGGTGTGCTGCCGGTGCCGGACTCGGTGTCCGACGAGACCGCCAGTCAGCTGCTGGCCATGCCGCTGAGCTCGCTCATGCTGCTGGAAGACCTCAATGTCGAGGCCGGACAGTGGATCGCGATCAATGCGGCCAACGGTGCCGTCGGGCGGCTGGTGAACCTGCTCGCCCGGGCGCGCGGCGTCAATGTCCTGAATCTGGTGCGCAGTGCCGCGGCCGCGAAGTCCTTGCAGGAGCTGGGTTTCGAACCCGTCCTCGACACTGAGACCGAGGGTTGGCAGCAGCGCGCGGGCGAACTGACCGGCGGCGAGCCCATCGTGCGGGCCGTCGACCAGGTGGGCGGCCCGGCCGCCAATGACCTGCTGACCCTGCTCGGCGCGGGCGGTGAGCTCATCACCTTCGGCGCGCTCTCGGGCCAGCCGCTGGTCCTCAACCCCGGCCCGATCATCTTCAAACAGGCCGTGGTGAAGGGCTTCTGGGGTTCCAAGCGGGCCGAGGAGATCGGCGGCGAGCAGCGCCGCCGCCTCATCACCGAGCTGGTCACCCTGGCCGCCAAGGGCGTACTGGACCTGCCCATCGAGACGACCTACCCGCTCGAGGAAGCGGGCGAGGCGGCCGCGGCCACCGAGCGCCCCGGCCGCAACGCGAAGATCGCGCTCCGCGCCGCTTCCAACTAGGCCGCTATCCGGCGATCAGTACCGCGGCGAGAGTGATCGCGCCCGGAATCGCCTGGGCGAACAGGATCCGTCGGCTGGCGGTGGCGGCACCGTAGAGTCCGGCCACCACCACGCAGGCCGCGAAGAAGACCTTCGCGGCCTGCCCGACCGGATCCGAGGCGATCAGCCCCCAGATCAGTCCGGCGGCCAGAAAACCGTTGTAGAGCCCCTGATTCGCGGCCAGCACCTTGGTCGCCTCGGCGAATTCGGCCGTACTCCCGAAGCTCGCCCGCACCCGCGGCGTCGTCCACAGGAACATCTCCATGACCAGGATGTACACGTGTAAAGCGGCGAGCAATCCAACGAGAATCTCCGCGACCAACCGCATGACCCGACCCGCCTTTCCTGAGGTGCTAGCCGATTCCGAACACCTGTGCCGCGTTATCGTGACAGACCGCGCGCAGCCAGTCGTCGCCGAGGTCCAGACGTTCCAGGGCGAACAGGGCGTGCGCGTAGGGGTAGGGGATGTTGGGGAAGTCGCTGCCGAACAGGATGCGGTCGCCGAGGTCGCGGACGCGGGGGAGTTCGGCGGTGGGGAAGTCGGCGGCGTCGAAGAAGTCGGTGAAGCTCATGGTGGTGTCGAGCAGGACACCGGGATAGGACTCGGCGAGGTCTAGGAACTCGCTGTACTCGGGGGCGCCCATGTGGGCGATGATCGGGCGTAGTCGCGGGAAGCGCCGCAGTAGTGTCCGCATGGGGCCGGGACCGGTGAATTCGCCTGCGGCGGGGCCGGATCCGCAGTGCATGACCACCGGGATGTCCGCGTCCTGGATCATGCCCCACACCTCGTCGAGACGCGGGTCGGCCGGGTCGTAGTTGCCGACCTGGATGTGCAGCTTGAAGATTCGGGTGCCGCCCTCGATCGCGGCGCGCACGTAGGCGGGCGCGGACGGCTCGGGGTAGAAGGTGGAGGTGTGCAGGCAGTCGGGCGTGCGCGCGGCGAAGTCGGCGGACCAGTCGTTGAGCCACGCCGCCATGTCCGGCTTGTGCGGGTAGACCATCGAGGTGAACGCGCGAACTCCGAAGCAGCGCAGCGTTTTCAGCCGCACCTGTTCCTCGTCGCGGTAGGTGATCGGCCATTCGCGGTGGCCGATCAGCGGCCCGGCGGCGTCGAAGTAGCCCCAGACCTTGCGCAGCACCTGCTCGGGCATGAAATGCGTGTGGACGTCGATGATCCCGGGTAGACCCAGGCGCTCGCGGAAACCGCTGATGTAGTCCAGGTCCTGCTCGTCGGTCACCGGCCGGTCTCGCCCTCCGCGAACTGCGTCCGCGCGTAGTCGCCGACCCGACTGATCAGCCGGTCGAAGAACACCTCCGGATCGGTGGCGACCACGATGTCCGCGTTGGGTTCTCGCCCCCACATGCCCGCCCAGTCGGCCACGGTGGTGGCCCGGGTGATGGTCCCGACCAGTTCCACGTCCACGGTCGCGGGCTTGGTGATCGCGAGACTCGGATCCAGCGCGACCGCCGCCGCGAACGGATCGTGCATATGCGCCAGATAGCCCTGGTCGTAGAGCTTGTGGAAGTCGAAGTAGAAGCGGATCGCATCGGTCAGGAACCGAACCAGCGGGTTGCTCGCCGCCGACCGCGCTTCGGGCGGATCGTTCTCGGTCACCAGCTCCACCGGCGTGCTCGCGGCCCGTTCGGCCAGCAGCGCCAGGTGTTTGGGCTTCATCTCGATGGTCTCGGTGATGTCGAGCGCGCACACGATGGGCCGCCGGTCCGCGGGCGCGGCGGAGAAGGCGTCGAAGACCTCCTTGGCCGCCTCCGGATCCACGTGCACATTCCACTCGTTGGTCGGGGTGGTGTTGCCGGGATGGTTGAACGCGCCGCCCATGATCACCAGCCGCCGGAGCAGTTGCGGCAGTTGCGGTTCCATGCGCAGCGCCAGCGCCAGATTGGTGAGCGGGCCGGTGCACAGGCCCACGATCTCGCCGGGATGCTCGCGGACCAGGTCCACCCACAGCTGCGCCGCCGAGCGGTCGGACAGTTTCCGGGTGGTCGGCGGCAGCTCGGCATAGCCCACACCCTGGGGTCCGTGCGTGTCCTCGGTGGTGCGCAGGGGAACCGCCAGGGGAGTCAGCGCCCCCTGGGCCACCTCGAGGTCCGGCGCGCGCACCAGGTCGAGCAGGGCGAGATTGTTGGCCGCCACCTGCGGCGCGGGCACATTGCCCGCGCTGGAGGCGATTCCGACGATCTCGGCCTCGGGGGAGGAGAGCAGGTAGAGCAGGCCGAGGGAGTCATCGATGCCGGTGTCGTTGTCCATCAGGATCTTCTGCCGCACGGGTTCGAGGGTAACGGGCACGGTGCCGCACGAACGTGGCAGCTGCCCGGCAATCTTGGAACACCTGTCTAGAACAATTGTCTAAGACGCTGGTAGGGTGGGGGCATGGGAAATCGAGAAGACCTGCTGGAGGGTGCGCGCCGAGCCGTTCTGGAGCGAGGCCTGGCGAAGGTGACCGCGCGGGATATCGCCAAGGCGGCCGGGGTGAGCCTGGCGGCCATCGGCTATCACTTCGGGTCCAAGGATCAGTTGGTCACCGAGGCGATCACGATGGGGGTGGGTGCGCGGATCGGGGACGATATGGATGCGGCCATTCGGGACGCGGGGGAGGGACGCAGCCTGTGGGAGTCGCTGGCCGCGACGTGGGACGGATTCGTCGATGTCGTGCAGCGCAATCGTGACGGGTTGATGCTCAGCGCGGAGAACGGAATTCAGATCGCCCGCGATCCCGAACAGCAGGCGTTCATGGCCGAGGCCAGCGCGGTGGCGCATCGCGATATCGCGACGATCGTGCACGAGGTGCATCCGGACTTGAGCGAGCAGCAGGCCACGGCGGTGGGGCAGGTGCTGTTCCTGATGTTCCAGGGACTGGCCATGCAGCAGGTCATCGCGCCGGGCAGTGAACTGCCGGGCGGGGATACGCTGCGGATCGCCGTCGAGGCCATGCGCGGCAAGTGAAGCCGGGCGCGGCAGGTGAACTGACCCGGCCGAACTAGCCCGGCGGCACGTGCCGCAGCCGGGAGATGGCGATGACGGCCAGCAGCAGGGCCGCCCCGGCGGCAATGGCCGCGGTGAGGTGCATCCCGGTCAGGAACGCGTGCTTGGCCGCATCGGCCACCGCGCCGCCCACCTTGCCCTGCAGGTTCCTGGCGACTTCCATTGCCGCGCCGAGCGTGTCGCGTGCGGCGCGGGCGTCGTTGTCGGGCAGCCCGTAGGGCAGCGTGACGTCGAGCTGGCTGCGGTAGATGGCGATGCTGATGCTGCCCAGAATGGAAATCCCCAGCGCACCACCGAATTCGGCCCCCGTCTCCGACAGGCCGGAGGCCGCCCCGGCCTGCTCCGGCGGCGCGGTGCCGACAATGAGCTCGGTGGTGATCCCGAAAACCGGTGCGAGACCGAAGGACACCAGCAACGAGGCGGCGACGGTGAGTTCCACGCCGCCGGTGGCGGTGATCCGGGTGAGCAGCAACAGGCCCGCGGCCGCCATGGCCATGCCCGCGCCGATCATGTACGCGGGCCGCATCACCTTCATGATCCGCGGCCCGAGCTGCGAGCCGATCATGAATCCGAGCCCGGCCGGAATGGTGGCGATCCCGGCCCGCAGCGGCGACATGCCCAGTACCAGCTGGAAATACTGGCCCACGAACAGCGCGTAGCCGAAGGCCACGAAGATCGCGACCATATTGATGGTCAGCGCGGTGCGGAAGCTGCCCAGCCGGAACAGCCGCAGATCCAGCATCGGCTCGGCGGTGGTGAGCTGCCGTTTCACGAAGACCGCGCCGATCGCCGCGCCGACCACCAGCGCCCCCAGGGCGGCCGGGCCGGGGCCGTCCTGCGCCGCCTGCTTCATGCCGAAGACCACCAGCAGCACCGCGCCCGTGCACAGCGCCGCGCTGATCAGGTCCAGGCGGCCCGCATCGGGATCGCGGAACTCGGGCAGCACTCTCGGGGCGAGCACGATCAGCAGCAGCATGACCGGCACGGCGAGCAGGAAAACCGAACCCCACCAGAAGTGTTCGAGCATGAGCCCGCCGGCGAGCGGGCCGATGGATCCGCCGACGGAATAGGAGCCCACCCACACCCCGACCGCGATGGACCGCTGGCCCGGATCGCGAAACATGGTGAATATCAACGAGAGTGTGGACGGCGCGAGGGTGGCCCCGGCCACCCCGAGCAGGGCGCGGCAGCCGATCAGCACCGGAGCGGTCGGTGCGAAGGCCGCGATCACCGAGACGGCGGCGAAGGCGGCGGCACCGACCATGAGTAGTCGCCTGCGCCCGATCCGATCGCCGATGGTGCCCATGGTGAGCAGCAGCCCGGCCACCAGAAACCCGTAAACGTCGATGATCCAGAGCAATTGGGAGCTGGTGGGACGCAGCACCTCGCTGATCTGGGGTACGGCCAGGTGCAGCACGGTGAGATCCATCGAATACACCAGGCAGGCCAGGGCCAGCACCGACAATCCGGCCCATTCCCGTCTCCCTACCGCGTTACCGGGGTCAGCGGCGGCGGTGAGCAAGGGAGCAGGTGTGTCCACGATGACGTCCTCCATCCACATGTCGACATAGGGGTCGACAATATAGGTGTCGGTTTCAGGGTCTCATTTATTAACGTCACGCGGGGGCCAAGTCCGGCGTGTCGAATGCCATTGATTACAAGCCGAATTCGCCTAATTCGCGGATGCACTTGCGGGTGTACGTGCATCTCGTTGTATACATTCCCGAGGGTCACAAACCGTCCGGTCGGGCTTTCCAGCTGAATGTGTCCGAACCGTAATCCGGGGCGGGCCAAGGATGGTCGTAATATTCGCTCAGCGCGGGCCGCGCGGTCGTCACCGCGCCGTGCGTGACCGCGTATCGCGGGTCGGGAAGCTGGGCCGGAGGATGATCCGGCGTCCGTCCCGGCTGGCTGAGCAGCCAGGATCCGGTGCGGGCCAGTGCCACTCGGACATCACGGCCGCGACCGTCGGCGCGGCGGGCGCGCAGCGCGTCCAGCACGCCCGCGGCGAGCAGATAGCCGCTGGCGTGATCGAGCGCCTGGGCCGGGAGCGCGCCCACGGCGGGTTCGCCGTGCGAATTATCATGTGCGCCTTCGATGCGGGAAATTCCCGATGCCGCCTGCACGATGCTGTCGAAACCGCGCCGATCGCCCCAAGGTCCCGATTCACCCCAGGCCGAAACTCGGCCGTGCACAATTCCGGGACGCATTTCCGCGGGCCGTACTCCGAGTCGTTCCAAGCTGCCCGGTCGGTAACCAGAGATGATTATGTCTGCATTGCTGATCAATTCGTGAAAAACGGGAAGATCGGTACGCAAATCGACTACAGTGGAGCGCTTGCCCTGGCAGGTGTCCAGGAACTGCCAGCCGATTTCGGGCAGTCCGGGCGCGTCGATGCGCAGCACATCGGCTCCGAGCAGGGCCAATGCCCGCGTCGCCACCGGACCCGCGATCACCCGGGTGAGATCGAGGACGCGCAGCCCGCGCAGCGGCAGCAGCGAGGTTGCGGCAGTGGGTGATTCGACCGGGCCGTTATCGTCACGTGTCTCGATCGCGACCAAGGGCCCGGAGGCGGCGGCCTTGCCCTGCGGACTGTCGGCCCACTCCTGTTCCGCGCGCACCCGCACCGCGATGGCGCCCTGCTCGGCGGCGCGCTGTTCGATGTCGGCGGCGGCCAGGGTCGCGATGCGGGCGGTGAAATCCGCGCGCGTGGCGGTGGCGGGCAGCTCGACCGCGGTGAGCAGTCGCGCACGGTGGTGCGGGTAGTTGGCGTGCGTGCGCACCCATGCGTCCGCAGCCCTGAAGAAGCCCGACAGCTCTGCGAAGATGTCCGGCCGCTGCCCGTCCAGCCGGAACAGCCGCTCGCTGGAGAAGGCGGCCGCCACCCGGCCCGGCTCGAGCACACTCCGCAGCGGTGTCAGGCCGCGGCTCTCGCGCCAGCGGTCCGCGGCGGTGGCGAAGGCGGCGACCGCGCCCCCGGCGAGCGCCCAGACCGGCAGCGTCGCAGCCAGATTCGCACCCGGTTCGAGCGGGGGCAGCGACTCCCCGGCAACCCCGATTCCGGATTCGTAATCGCGGACCAGCTCGTCATAGGTAGCCACGATCCGACTGTAATGCCGTGACCCACCGCGCCCGCCGTGGCGTGTGTCACGGCATACTCGATCGGGTGACTGTCACCGGAACGACCTGGCTGCGTGAACTGAAGTCCGATCCGAATCCGAGCACGGTGCTGGTGTGCTTCCCGCCGGGCGGCGGCTCGGTCACCGCCTATCGGGCGCTGGCCCAGCGGTTCGGTTCGGGGACCGCGGTATTCGGCGTGCAGTACCCGGGGCGGCAGGACCGGCTGGGCGACGCCATGGTGCCGGTGCTGACCGAACTGGCCGCGGCGGCCGCCGCCGATCTGCTGACCTGGCCGCGGGAGGTGCGCCTGGCCATCTTCGGGCACAGTATGGGCGCGACCGTCGCCTACGAGGCCGTGCGGCGGGTGGAGGCGGGCGGGCGCGAGGTGTCGCACCTGTTCGTGTCGGGCCGTCCCGCACCGGCTTTCGAGGTGACCGGCCGCCTGCACGCGGGCCCGGACGCGGATCTCATCGCCGAGCTGGAGCGGCTGTCCAACGATCCGGAATCGGTGCGGATCCTGCGCGAGGAGCCGAGCCTGGCGGAGTTGGTGCTCCCGGCCGTGCGCAGCGACTACCAGGCGGTGGAGACCTACCGGCACGAGCCGGGCGCGCCGCTGCGGACGCCCATCACCGCCCTGATCAGCACCGCCGATCCGACCACCACGGCCGCGCAAGCGGAGCAGTGGCGCGATTACACCGAGACCGATTTCGATCTGGCCACCTTCCCCGGCGGTCATTTCTATCTGGACCTGCCCGAAAACCTGCCCGCCATCGCGGATTTGATCGCTCGCGCGCTGGCGGGGGCGTTACCGGGTCGTTCGAGTTGAGGACCGCGCTGCGGTACGGGTAGCTTCCTCCCCTGCGTCTTCGTAGCATGAGGGAGTTTTCAATGCCCAGAACACAATTCGTGGCCGCTCCGCCGGAAGGCAGTGAGCTGAAGCGGATCAGCGGGCCCGCGACCCACTGGATTCCCCAGTTGCAGCGGCAGCGGCGCGATCCGGCCGCGGCCGCCTTCGAGGACGAGGCCACCTACGGCCCGCTCTACGTCCTGAACATGTTCGGCGAGAAGTGGATCATCGCCAACGGGCCCGACGCGGCGGCGCGCATCCTGATGAACAAGGAGCGGGTGTTCGCCAACGACCCGGCGTGGGGCCCGCTGCAGGGCCCGTTCTTCGAGCGGGGCCTGGTGCGGCTGGACTTCGACGAGCACCGCGGCCACCGTTCGATCATGCAGCAGGCCTTCGGGCGCGGGGCGCTCACCTCGTATCTGAAGGACATGCACGAGATCGCCGCGCGGCATCTGAGCAAGTTGCCCGAAGGTGATGTGGCGCAGGGCAATCCGGTGCTCATGCATCAGCATCTGCAGCGGCTCACCCTCGACATCGTGCTCGAGGTGTTCATGGGGGCGCGGCTGCCACAGGCGGAGGCTGCGCGGATCTGCGGGGCCACCATGGACATCCTGCACGCGGGCGGTGCGATCGTGCGGGTCGCGATTCCTGGCAATCGCTGGTGGCGGGGCATGCGGGCGCGAAAGACCCTGTCGGCGTTCCTGGCCGAGCGGATCATCGCCTCGCGCGCGAACCCGGGCACGGATCTGCTGTCCATGCTGTGTCAGGCCGCGAGCGAGGAGGGGGAGCGGTTCACCGACGAGGACATCGTGAACCACATGATCTTCCTGCTGGCCGCCGCCCACGACACCACCACGACCACGTTGTCCGGTGTCGTCTACAACCTGGCCAAGTACCCCGAATGGCAGAAGCGGGCGCGGGCGCGGTCGCTGGACCTGCCGTTCGAGCTGAGCTATGACGAGCTGGGCGAGCTGACCGAACTCGACTGGATCATCAAGGAAACCACCCGGTTGTGCACGCCGGTGCAGATCTTCCCGCGCGCGGTCATGGAGGACACCGAGGTGCTCGGCTACTTCGTGCCCAAGGGGTCGTTCGTGGTGGTCCCGATCAGCGTCAATCACCGCCGCCCCGACATCTGGTCGCAGCCGGAGGAATTCGATCCCGAGCGCTTCTCCGACGAACGCGCCGAGCACAAGGCGCACCGGGTGGCGTGGGCGCCGTTCGGGGCGGGCGCGCACAAGTGTCTCGGGCAGTACTTCGCGGGGCTCGAGATCAAGACGATCGTGCACCAGCTGCTGCAGAAGTTCGAGTGGGAGGTCCCGCAGGACTACGTGATGCCCCTCGACATGAGTGCGACGCCGCTGCCCAAGGACGATCTGCCCGTGACGCTGCGGCGTCGCTGAACCCGTTGGTGCCGAGGCTGATTCAGCCCAGGTACTCCGATTCGAGTACCCGGTCCTTGAGCAGGGACTGGTACTCGATGTGGGTGTCGTGCTCGATGGTGCGCCAGGTCTTGCCCTCGGCCTCGCGCATGTACTTCAGATAGTCCGGGGCGCCCGGGATGCGCATATTGTCGGCCACCACGATGGTGCCCGGGTGCAGCCATCCGGCTTCCAGGATGGTCTTCAGGTCGGCCAGGTAGGCGGACTTGTCGTGGTCGACGAACACGAAATCGACCGAGCCCGCGGTGATTCCGTACTCCTCGCCGAGCCGCTTGACGGTCTCGCCGCCGTCGCCGATGGTGCCCACCACCACGGTCACCCGGTCGGCCAATCCCGCGTGGTCGATGATGGCCCGCGCCACCTCGGCATTGGCGGCGCTGAACTCGACCGAGATCAGCCGCGCCCCCTCCGGCATGGTGTGCGCGGTCCGGACCGCGCTGTAGCCGACGTAGGTGCCCAGCTCCAGCAGCAGCTTCGGATTCGCCCTGCGCACCGCGGCGTCCAGCAGCAGCCCCTTCTCGTCGCCGACGTTCACCAGATTACTGCGCGTGCGCGCGAACCGGTCGATCGCGGCCAGCACACTCTCGGGGTTGCCCGGCTCGGCATTGGCCAGCACATGATCACGCACCGCGGCCTCCCGCCCGTCCCCGAACTGCCCGGTGCGCTGGAAGTTCCCGATGCCCCACACGGTGCTGATAGCGGTACGCACCGGATACACCACCCGCTCGAGCAGAACCGCCCCGATCGATGTGCCAGCCATGAAAACCCCTTCGTCGACTCATACAGCAAGCGCGATTATGCACGCCCCGCACCGGATTCGCCTCCGGCGGTCGCCGACGATCGCCGCGATCAGGACCGCTGGGCGAGCGCCCGCCGCTTGGTCAGCAGGTACAGGCCGACCCAGGACACCGCGACGCAGAGCACCACCAGGATCCGGACCTCCTCGAGCATGCTGCGTGGATACAGGACGCCGGTGATGTAGTGGTCGATGAACCCGCTGGACGGCAGGCCCACCTCGCCCGCGCGGTGCCGCGCCCAGTTCTCCAGGTTGGTCAGGGGACACTCGAACTTGAACAGCACCGTGCTGAAGCCCCAGGCGAAGGCCAGCAGGTGCAGCCAGATGGTGCGTGGCCACCGCCAGGCGAGGAAACCGCCCACGACGACATAGGCCACGAACGCGAAGTGCACGACCGCGGTTGCGTCGGCGAGCAGCCGGTAGAGCATGAACCCAGGATAGAAGCGATCAGCCCGAGACTGCCCCGACCGCTGACTTACCGGCAGCTGTTGTCGAGTGGGGCGCCTGCGAAGCGGTCCATCAGGAATGCCTGTGCGGCCGGGACGAAGAGGGCGCCGGCGATCAAATGGTTGGCGCCCGGATATTCGTGGTAGCGGACAGAGACGCCGCGGCGGCAGAATTCGTCGGCGAGTTCGCGTTCACCGGCGGCGACGATGACGCCGTCTCCGATGCCGTCGGCGTTGCCGGCGCCGAAGAGCAACGGTGCGGTGGGAGTGCCGGTGCCCATGTGGTTTTCGGTCAGGATGCGCGCGAAGCCCGGGATGGTTCGGTAGTCCTGGTATTCGGGGCGCAGCAGCTGGGACAGGCGCAGGCCGGGGAACCGTGGCCCATCGGATACGCAATGGTCCGCGATTCGGTCCATGACGTCGCGGCCGTAGTCGGACAGGTAGGGGGAAAGGTCGAGGTCGAAACCGCGTGCGGCGCCTTGCATGACATAAGGGAGCACCAGCGCCCACTCGGAGCTGCCGTCGACGTAATCGATGGTTGCGGCCATGTCGACAGGCATGCCGCCCGCGGCGACACCGACGATGTTCAGCTCGGGTGCGTAGGCCGGGGCCAGTTCGGCCGCGAACTCCGTGGCGATGGAACCACCGGAAAAGCCGGACATGCCGATCGGTGCCGGGCGCGGTGGCCCGCCAATGGTCCGGTCCGCGGTAGAACGGGTCGTCACCAGGTAGTGCGACCGCCGTGTCCGCCGACGCGGGTACCGCCGTCGCGGCTACCGACGACAGCGCGATGAGTCCCGCCACAAGCGCTGTGCGGCAACGGATTCGAATGACCATTCCCTCTCCTTCCACTGACCCGACACCGAACGGTACGGTGATGTACCAGGGTTGGGGGAGCCCCGACATATCGGGGCCATCAAGACGGAATCGACGGTTTCCGCAGCCGCGCAAGGGTTTCGGCGTGGATGGACGATCCATGGAGGATGCAAGGAGCACGTCGAAATGGGGTTTCATTCGATCGGGTCGGCGGCGGCGGGGTGCGAGACGACCGCGCAGGACCAGGTGAAGCCGACGCCCGCACTCAGCACCAGCGCGAATTCGCCCGGCGCGAGCAGGGATTCGTCGAGCAGGTCGGCTAATCCGGCGGCGAGATCGCCCGCGCCCAGATGCCCGGTGTCGCGTCCGAAATCGACCGGGGTGGCCGTGGTGAGCCCGGCGACCAGGGGCCGGTATGCGGTGTCGAGGGTGTCGAAGTGGAAGCGGGGCAGCACGACCCGGGTCAGGCGCGGGTCGTCACCGGTGAGGCCCGCGTCGTGCAACGCCCGGCTGATCACCTCGGTGACCTTGCGGCGTTCGATGCCCGCGTAATGGTCGCGGGGATATCGGCGCAGGAACGCCTTCTTCGTGGCGCGGATATCGATGGTGCCGCGCAGCCAGCGCGGGGCGGGGGAGGCCGGATCGTCGCCGCGGGTCATGGCCTCGAGTTCGGGCGCTGCGACGGTGGCGACGGTGTGCAGCCACAGGCGCGGTCGGAGTCCGGATTCGGTGGACAGCAGCACCGCGGTCCCGGCATCACCGTAGGCGACACCGTAATCGCCGGTCCAGCGCCGGAATCCGGGTTCGGCGAACCGATCCCCGGTGCCGATCAGGGCCCGCCGGGTGCCGGGTGTGCCCCGCAGGTAGGCGGCCGCCGTCTGCACCGCGGCCGCGCCGCCATTGCACATCTGCTGAATGCCCAGCGGCAGTGCCGTGTTCGCGCCGAGCCGGTCGGCCACGAAGTGGGCCGGGGACCAGAAGTCGTGTCCCTGATAGTGACTCCACGCGTAGCAGAGCAGGCCAAGCTCCGCGCCGTCCCAGCCCGCCTCGGCCAGCGCGCGCTGCCCGGCGAGCACCGCCAGTTCGGGACCCGACAGTGACTCCGACACCGCCAGCGCCGTGTACCCCGGATCCGCCGGGCGCACGGCGGGATCCAGATCGGCGGGCTTCTGCCGGACTTCGGGCAGCCAGTGGGTCGCGGCCATGATCGCGACCGGTTCGGTGAGGGGCATCGCTACTCCTGCCCGGTGCGCAGGGTGCAGGTCGCGGTGGCGAGCACCGTGTCCTCGACGCGGAGTTCCGCGCGGGTGCGCACCAGCCCGTCGGCGAGCGACTCGGCCTCGCCGTGCAGCGCCACCCACACCTCGGTGGGCACCGGTCCCCGGTATTCGACGGCCAGATCGGCAATCGCCAACCCCGCCAGCGAGATTCCGGCATCGGTCAGCGCCCGGTAGCCCGCCCAGCCCGCCACCTCCTCGAGCAGCACCGCCACGATGCCGTTGTGCAGTCGTCCCGGCGCACCGTGATACAGCGGATCGGCGTACCAGGCGGTCCCGACGCCCGGCCCCTCCGGCAGATACCGCAACAGCAGCCCGTCGGTGCGGACCGGCCCGCACGCCCAGCACGACGAGCCCGCCGCGATCGCGTCATTGAGCGTCTGTCCCTCGATCAGCTCCACAGCAGACCCCCGTTCACTTCCAAGATGTGCGAATTCACATACGACGCATCGTCACTGGCCAGGAACACCACCGACTTGCCCACCTCGTCACCGGTCCCGCTGCGCCCGGCCAGCAGCCGTCCGGCGACCTGCTCCCACACCAGGTCGTTCTCCGAGAGCCGCGCGCCCAGCCCGGTGTCGACGAAGCCGGGCGCGACCGCGTTCACGGTGATGCCGTCCGAGGCCAGTTCGGCGGCACAGGATTTCACGAACATCTCGATGGCCGCCTTGGACGCGCAGTACGCGCTGGCGCCGGGCGAGACGCGGGTGGACAGTGCCGAGGAGATGGCCACGATGCGCCCGCCGCCGCTGGCCCGCAGGTACGGGACGGCCGCGCGCACGCAGTAGAACGTGCCGATCAGATTGGTCTGGATGACATCGGTCCAGCGCTCGGGATCGATGCCGGCGATCATGCCGTCATTGCTCATCCCGGCGTTGCACACCAGCACGTCCAAGCGGCCGAAATGACGAACCGTGGCGGCCATGAGGTGCTCCACCGAGGCCAGGTCGCGCACATCGGTCTGCTCGAAATGGACTCGGTCGCCGCCGAATTCGCGAATCAGCTCCAATTCGCCGGCGGACCGGGCCGCGCACACCACCTTCGCGCCCTCGGCGAGCGCGGACTCGGCGATGGACCGCCCGAGTCCGCGGGTCCCGCCGGTGACGATCACGACTTTCCCGCGGAGCCGCATCAGATGATCCCGACCATCTGCGAGCCCTGCGGCACGGCGTCCCAGATCACGGCCTCGGGATCGCCGTTGCGCAGCAGGTTGGCCAGCCGCTCGCGCAGGATGATGTTGGTGCCGTCGGAGTGCAGCCAGATCGAGGCGTCGCGCAGCAGCTTCTCGATGCCGTTCTCCTTCATCACCCCGTGCCCGCCCCACAGCTCCATGGCCCGGCGCGCGGAGTCGAAGATGCGCTCGGAGGTAATGAGTTTCGGGGCCACGGCCAGCGCCGGATCGAAGGTCTCGGGCGTGCGCGCCTGCCAGGCGGCGCGCCAGATGTAGGTGCGGCTGACGTCCACGTTCAGGTACATATCGGCCAGATAGGAACCGACCGCCTGGTGCTGGATGATTGGGACGCCACCCTGGACGCGCTCGCGCGTCCAACGCAGGGTCCGGTCGAAGCATTCGCGGCCCACGCCCAGCGCGCAGGACGCGGCATAGGAATTGCTGGCTCGCAGCAGCCGCCCGACGCTGCGCAGCGCGGTGCCGGGCTCGCCGAGTACGTCCTCGTCGGGCACGAACACGTTGTTGTAGAAGATCTCCGCGTTGTTGGCGATGCGCTCACCGTTCTTGTCGTGCACGCGGCCGATGCTGAAACCCTCGGCGTCGGTGGGAACCACGAACGCGGTGACGCTCTCGGTGAGCGGACCCTCGCGGTCGGTGCGGGCGAAGCACAGCACGGTGTCGGCGCGGTTGGCATTGGAGATGTAGTGCTTCATGCCGTTGATGCGGTAGCCGCCCTCGACCTTCTCGGCGAAGGTCTGCATGCCGCCGCCGCGTCCGGTGTAGGGCAGCAGATTGTCGGATCCGGCCGACGGCTCGGTGAACGAGGCCGCGAACAGCCCGCGCGGATTGTCGGCATTGCGGGCGAGATGGTTCTTGCGCTGACCCGGGGTGCCCAGCTCGTTGAGCATCTGCGCGAACTTCCAGTGCTGGGCCAGCACCACCGCGGTGCCCAGGTCGGCGGCGGCGATCTCCTCGAGGATCATGCAGTTGGTGACGTAATCGGTGGACGCGCCGCCGTATTCGACCGGCAGCGGGGCCTGCCGCAGCCCGTGCTCGTTGGCCGCCTCGACCAGTTCCCAGGACCACGCCTGCTCGGGATCGGCCTGGGCGTCCAGGTGTGCGGCGACCGGCCGCACCACGGTGTCGGCGAAGGACCGGGCCTTGGCGCGCCAGGTGATCATCTCATCGGTCAGCGTGAATTCCATTGTGTTTCATACCTTCTCGGTCGAGCGTTGGAGCAGAACGGTCACGGCGGCCGCGACCAGTGCGCAACCCGCGGCGGCCCACCAGGCGTAGGTGATGCCGCCTTCGAGAGCCCGGGTTTGGGATTCGGTGGCGCGCAGGTGTTCGGTGTGGGAGGCGGCGAGGGTGATCATGGCGGCCAGGCCGATCGCGCCGCCGAGCCGGTAGGTGGTGGCGATGAGGCCGGAGGCGACCCCCGCCAGATCCGCCTCCACCCCCTGCGCCCCGGCCACGAACGACGCCGCCTGGGCGATGCCCCAGCCGACGGCCCAGATCACCGTGGGGCCCAGCACATCTCGCGCATACGAGCCCTGTGGCGGATGGGCCGCCAGCCAGATCAGGCCGACCGCCGCGATCACCAGGCCGCCGCCCAGCGCCCCGGCCAGGCCGAGGCGTCGGATCAGGCGCGGTACCGCGGTGGAGACCACGAACAGCGTCACACTGATGGGCAGGAACACCGCACCCGATTGCAGCGGCGTGTAATCCAGCACCTGCTGCAGGTACAGCGTCACGGTGAAGTAGGTGATCTGGCCGATCGCCCCCACCAGGGCGATGACCGTATTGCCCGCCGACACGCTGCGAAATCCGAAGATGCGCAACGGCACCAGCGGATCGCGCACCCGCGCCTCCCACAGCGTGAAACCGGCCAGCAGCAGCAATGCCACCCCGAGCAGTCCGGAGGTGGACCAATCCGTCCACCCCAGCCGCTCGGTGCTGATCACCGCGTAGGCCACCAGCAGCAGCCCGGTCGTGCTCAGCAGCGCGCCGAGCACATCCGCCCGGCCGACCGCGGGCAGCCGCCGATCGCCGGTATAGCGCGACAGCAGCAGGATCACCACTCCGATGGGCACATTGATCAGGAAGTTCCACCGCCACGAGGCGCTGGTCAGCACGCCGCCCAGCAGCATGCCGAGCCCGCCCGCGAGCCCGGACATGGCACCCCACCAGCCCAGCGCCCGATGCCGGGCCGGGCCGTCGAACTGGGCGAGCAGCAGCGTCATCGCCACCGGTGACATGATCGCGGCCCCGACACCCTGCGCGGCCCGCGCCAGCACCAGCGCGGTCGGGCCGGCGGCCAGCCCGCACCACAGCGAGGACAGCGCGAAAATCACGGTGCCCCACCGGAACACGCGTTGCGCGCCGAGCCGGTCCCCGAGCCGCGCGCCCAGCAGCAGGAGCCCGCCGAAGGGCAGCGCGTACCCGTTGACCACCCAGCTGAGGGTGACATCGCTGAAGCCCAGCTGGTCCCGGATGGACGGGAGCGCCACATTCACGATGGTGGCGTCCATGGAGATCATGAACTGCGCGCCGACCAGCACCACCATGACCAGACCGGCGCGCCGGGCGCCGGTCGGCGCGAGCGTGGTCGTCACGGCGCGTTCGGCCCGTCCGTAGTCGCCAGCGCCGCGATCTCCTCGGCGGCCGCGCGCAGCGACTCCGCGTTCAGCAGCAGTTTGGCCGGGACGGTGACGCCGAAGGCCTGCTGCAGATGGGACTTCACCTCGAGCGACATGAGCGAGTCCATGCCGATCTCGGTGGCCGTCTTGCGCGGGTCGATCTTGGCCGCGGGACGGCGGGTGACCGCCGCGATCTGTCCGATCAGGCTCTCCAGCACCGCTTCCGGAGTGGCCGCGCCGCGCGTTTCGGCCGGAGCCGGGGACGCAGCGGCCGGAGCCGGTGCGGGGGCGTCGACGACCGCGACCGACGGAGCGGGACGCGTTTCGGTCACCGTGCGGCCATTGGGTGCGGAGACAGGGGAGTGGCCGTTGGTCACCCGCGCGACCGGTACCGGGCTGGGCACCGGCGGGGCCGCGACCACGGTGGGCGCGACCGGAGCGGACGTGACGATCGGTGAAACCGGCACCGCCACAGCCGGTGTCGCCACCGGCTGCGCGACGGCCGTGCCGTCCGGGCGGAACGACAGGCTGCCCGACAGCTCCAGCACGGTCCGGCTGGCGGCGTCGCGAATGCTGAGCTCGCCGCGCAACTCGATGGTGAGCCCGCTCGCGATGCCCGCCGCGGCCGGGATCGCCGCCGCCGGGGTCTCGGGGAGCGCGGAAAGCTCCGGTAGCGCGGGGGTTTCGGATAGTCGGGGCGCGGTGGGACGGATGCGCAGACCGGTGAGCTCGGCCACGATGGACTCCTGATCATCGAAGACGGTGACATCGGCGATCACCGTGGAGGGTGTGGGGGAGGAGGTGACCCGCACATGGGTCCACCCCCGATGGATCGGCGTCTCGCCGACCCGGGCCAGTTCGAGATGATCGGCGATCATCCAGACCGGCTCGTCGAACAGCGCCAGCACCGGGGCGGCGCACGCCTCCAGCAGTGCCGGATGGGCCGGGGCCGCTTCGGGATCCGCGGCCAGCACGGGCGGCAGTTCGAAGCGGGCGAGCACCTCGCCCGGTCCGTGCCACAGTTCGGACACCGCGCGGAAGGACGGGCCCCACACGGTGCCGCCCTCCTCGGCCCAGGCGTAGAAGCCCGCGCCGGTGCACTGCCCGGTGAGCCGGGCGCGGATCTCGGCGAGCGGCCGATGCGCCTGCGGCGGAATCGATCCCGTGCGCACCGTGCCGCGGCAGTGCTCGACCGAGGGACCGCCGGGCCCGTCGGCGCCGGTGACCGAGAATTGCCACACGCCGAATTCCGCCGGGGTCAATTCGATGCGCAGCGAACGGGTTTCGCCCGGGCTCAACACCAGGGCCACGACGAATTCGACATCGGAGACCGCGACCGGCAGCCCGCCCGCGACCTCGCGGCCGAATTCGCGCACCCGGTCCAGGAATACGGTGCCCGGCACCAGCCGCACCCCGTTCACCACGTGCTCGAGCAGATACGGCGAGGCCGTCGTATCGAGCAGGAATTCGCGGGCGAACGAATTGGTCGTCACCGAGGCATCGGCGTCGGCGAGCCAGAACCGCTCGCGCTGCCACGGATAGTGCGGCAGCGAGACGCAGCGGCCGCCGGAATACAAGCGGGACAGTCGAACCGGCGCATTGCGGTCATAGAGCGTGGCCAGGCCCGCCAGCAGGGTGGCGCGTTCGGGCTGATCGCGGCGCAGCGAACCGACGGCCTCGCCTTCCACCCCCAGATCGGCGAGGTTCTCGCGAATGGCCTGCACCAGCAGCGGATGCGGGCTGATCTCCACGAACACGGTGGGCCGCTCGGCCGCGGCCGCCCGCACCACCTCGCTGAACCGCACCGGCTCGCGCAGATTGCTCGCCCAGTACGCGGCATCGAGTTCGGCGCCCGCCACGGGTACTCCCCGCACCGTGGAGTGCACCGGCACGGCGCCGGCCTGCGGCGTCACCGAGGCGAGCAGCTCGATCAGCTCGTCGAGGATCGGATCCATCTGCACGCTGTGCGAGGCCACGTCGACCTTCACCATCTGGCAGAACACGTCCCGGGCGTCCAGGTCGGCCTTCAGATCGGCCAGGACCTGCGGATCACCGGACAGCACAGTGGTTTTCGGGCTGTTGCTGACGGCCACCGACACCCGCTCCGACACGTCGGCGATCAGCTCGTGCGCGGCGTCGAGGGACAGGCCCACCACCGCCATCGCACCCTGCCCGGCGACGCGGCGCATGAGCGCGCTGCGCCGGCAGATGATCGCGGCGGCATCCTCGAGGCTCAGCACCCCGGCGATATGGGCCGCGGCTGCCTCGCCCATGCTGTGCCCGATCACCAGATCCGGTTCCACACCCCAGGCCCGCCAGGTCTCGGCCAGTGCCACCTCGACGGCCCACAGGGTCGGCTGCACCACGTCGATGCCGGTGAGTTCGGCGCCGCTCTCCAGCAATTCCAGGACCGACCAACCGGTCTCGGCGTGGATGGCGGCATCGCAGCGGACCAGGGCGTGCCGGAAGGCAGGAGAGACCTCCAGCAGCTCACGGCCCATGCCCACCCACTGCGAACCCTGCCCGGGGAAGACGAACGCCACCCGCGGCCGGTCGTGCGCCTCGAACTCGGTGTCGCCGTGCAGGACCGCGCGCAACTGCTCGATGAATTCGTCGTGGGTGGAACCGACCACCGCCAGGCGACGCTCGTGGTGGGTGCGGCGGGCCGCGGCCGTGTAGGCGATATCGCGAAGATCCTCGCGTCGCCCCGCGCCGCGCGGGCCCAGATACGTCAGATGGAAACGCACCAGATCCCGCAGCGCCTCGTGGGATTGGGCCGAGAGCGTGAGCAGCTGCGCGTCGCCGGACTCGACCAGGCTGGCATCGGTATGGCGCACCCGGGTCGCGGTGACGGGATCGGCCTCGGTCAGCACCACGTGCACATTGGTTCCGGAGACGCCGAACCCGCTGACCCCGACCGTCAACAGCTTGTCGTCGTCGAGCGGGGTGGCCACCGACGGCAAGGTCAGCGGCAGCTCCTCCCACGGGATGTTCGGATTGGGCGTGCGCAGATGCAGATTGCCGGGCACGGTCCGATGCCGCAGGCACAGCACGGCTTTGATCACGCCGATCAATCCGGCCGCGGCCTCGCTGTGCCCGATATTGGTCTTGTGCGAGCCCACCAGCAGTCGCTTGGCGCGGCCTGCGCCGAGCACGGTGCTCAGCGCCTTCAGCTCGACCGGGTCCCCGGCCTGGGTGCCGGTGCCGTGCGCCTCCACGAAATCCACGATGGCCGGATCGATTCCGGCATCTGCATAGGCATTGCGCAGCATGGCTTCCTGCCCGGAGACAGCCGGGGCCATGAACAGCCCGCTGCCCATGCCGTCGTTGCTGGACCCGACGCCGCGAATGATCGCGTGAATCGGATCGCCGTCGGCCAGTGCGGTATTCAGCGGTTTGAGGATCACCGCCGCGACGCCCTCGCTGCGGACGAAGCCATTGGCATCGCGATCGCCGAACTTGCAGCGGCCGTCGGGGGAGAGCATGCCCGCCGAGGAGAACGCCACGCTCTCCCACGGACTCAGCACCAGATGCGCCCCGGCCGCGACGGCCATCGAGGATTCGCCGCTGCGCAGGCTCTGCACCGCCACATTGAGTGCGGACAGCGAGGACGCGCACGCGGCGTCCACGGCCAGCGCGGGCCCGTTCAGATCGAAGGCGAAGGACAATCGGCCCGCGATCGCCGAGCGCGCGCCGCCGCCCATGACGCCGTAGATGGTGGGCTTCCCGCGATTCTGCAGCTCCCAGTAGTTGGAGCTGTCGGTGCCGACGAAGACGCCGGTCCGGCTCCCGGCCAGCTGCTCGCGGGTCAGGCCCGCGTCCTCGATGGCCTCCCAGGCACATTCGAGCAACAGCCGCTGCTGGGGATCCATGGCCTCGGCCTCGCGCGGGGAGATGCCGAAGAAATCGGCGTCGAAGCCGTCGATATTGTCGAGAAATCCGCCCGCGGTGGTGATGATTTTCCCGGCGGCGGGACCGCCGGGCTGATAGAAATTGTCGATGGGAAATCGGGTGAGGGGTACCTCGGTTATCGCGTCGATGCCATCGAGGAGCAGCTGCCAGAATTCGTCTACTCCGTGCGCTCCGGGTACATGACACGCCATTCCGATTATCGCGATCGAGCGCTCGTCCACCGCGGTGGAATCGAGGCCGGCGTCTACTGCACTGTGCCTTTTATTCAATTCTTCGCCCTTTCTGGGCAACCACTCGAACCGAGAACCGGGCGGGCGACGCCGGTGACGCCCGCCCGGTGGTGAAACTCAATCGACGGCGAGGACGACCTTGCCGCCGGGCAGCTCGCGCTGCCGCATCAACTCGACGACCTTGCCGAGATCGCCCCAGCCCGAGACGTGGCCGGGCGTCGTCGCCAGCCGCCCCGCCGTGGCCAGCGACACCAGGATCGCCAGGTCGCGGTCGTCGGGATCGGTTGCGGCATAAGAGATGTAGTTCTGCAGCCGCGCACCCTCGTGACCGATGAAGTTGTAGACATCGATGGGCGCCTTCTCGCCCGAACTGCTGCCCAGCACGACCACGGTGCCGCCGGGGACGAGCTTGGCGAGCGCGCCGGTGAGGGATGCGCCGCCGACCGATTCCAGGACCAGATCGAAAGGCCCGGTGGCGCTTTCGACATCTGTGACCACCTCGGCCGCGCCGAGTGCGGTCAGTTCCGCGGCCACCTGGCCCGCCTGGCTGGTGACCGCGCTGACGATCGCACCCGACAGCGCGGCGAGCTGGATCTGGAACCGCCCGACCCCGCCGTTCGCGCCGGTGATCAGGATCTTGCGGCCCAGCACACTGCCGCCGATGCGCAGTGTGCGCAGCGCGGTCAGACCCGCTATGGGCAGGGAAGCGGCCTGTTCCATGGTCAATTCGTCGCTGAGCGCGGTCAGGCGGGAGGTGGACACCGCCGCGCGCTCGGACCAGCCGGCCTGCTCGACGATGCCCACCACGCGGGTGCCCGGCTGCGGGCCGGAGCCGTCGGCGGCGCTCTCGATCACGACACCGGCGATGTCCTGTCCCGGCCGCCAACCCTCGGGCCGGATCCCCAGCAGCGCCAGCTCGCCGCGGTTGAGCGAGAACGCGCGGACCGCGACCAGCGCCTCGTGCGGCGCCGGTACCGGTTCCTCGACCTCTCCGATCGAGACCGGTGAATCACCGTTCGGATTATTGATTACAGCTCGCATTCGGGCCTCTCCTCTGCGTTGGCGTGTTCTCCTCGAATACTCACACCGGTTCTCGGGGCTGGGAAGAAAGGGGATTTGATCGGGTGATCACGAAAAATTATTGCCGCTGGCCAGCGGTATGTGATCGAAGTCACTGAATTTAATGAAATAGGGAGCGCGCACTCTCTTCGGCAAATAGACCGGCAGGTATTGTTGCTACATTGCAGACCGATCTATCTCATTTTTCGATGGTAGGATTTCGGAAAATCGGATACCGCAAAACGGGGGCGTGCATGGAACTCAGACATCTCGCGAGCTTTGTCACCGTGGCCGAGGAATTGCACTTCGGACGGGCCGCCCGGCGCCTGCACATCGTGCAGCCGGCCGTGAGTCAGCGGATCAAGGCCCTGGAGAACGAGTTCGGATTGCGGCTGTTCGATCGGACCGCGGCCGGAGTGGGTCTGACCCCGGCCGGGCATCGTCTGCTCGAGCAGGCGCGGGTGGTGCTGGGCGCCGCCGACCAGTTCACCAACCTGGCCGAGGAATTGGCCCATCGCGAGAACATGCAGTCGCACTTGCGAATCGGCACCGCGGAGGGCATGACCACCCGCCTGGAGCACATCCTGGCGCTGCTGCACGATCAGGCTCCGACGACACAGGTGGTGCTGGAGAGCCTGCCCGCCGCCGAACGGCTGGCCCGGGTGGCCGACGGTCGGCTCGATGCCGCCTTCATCCGCATGCTGCGGCCCATCTCCGGGCTGCGCGTCATTCCGCTGTGGTCCGACCGCCTGGTCGCGGCGCTGCCGGCCGAGCATCCGCTGGCGGGGGAGCCCACGCTGCCCTTCGGGCGGCTGGCGGCCATCCCGCTGCGGCTGTCCAAGCGGGAATCCAGCCGCACCTTCGTCGACACCGTGTTGCAGGCCTGTGGCTCAGCGGGTTTCACCCCGCGCCTGGGCGGCGCGTTCACCACCGTGCAGAACACCTTGGCGCTCTTGGGTTCCGGGCAGCCGTCGTGGACCGTGCTCTACGAGGAGGCCGCCACCGCCCTGCCGACCCGCCGCGTCGCCTTCCGGCGGCTGACCGATCCGGAGATCGTGGTCAAGACCTCCCTCGTGGTGCGCGAATTGTCACCCGCGGTAAGGCAACTCGTGGAGACCTGCCGGGGGAGGGGACCGGTGGACCCGGACGATTCCGAGGCTTCCTTCGTCGAAGCGGTAGCCGGTTGAGGTCGTAGGAGAGCGGGGCGACCGAGGCCCCGCTCATACGGGGTAGAGGAGGCAGCGCGGATAGTTAACGCAAGAACATACATACCGTTACGGAAATATGCGCATCTAAACATGAATCGCCTTTTTCGGACATCGGCACGTCACAGCCCCCTCACCTCAAAAGCCACCTAGAGGGGAAGGGGCCGGTCTCGTTCGTGCGGTGTGGCTACCAGTTGGAGGGTTCGTAGTCCTTGAGGAAGCAGCCGTACAGATCCTCTCCGGCTTCGCCGCGCACGATGGGGTCGTAGACCCGTGCGGCGCCGTCGACCAGGTCGAGGGGTGCGTGGAAGCCTTCCTCGGCGAGGCGGATCTTGGTGTAGTGCGGGCGTTCGTCGGTGATCCAGCCGGTGTCGACCGCGGTCATGAGGATCTGGTCGGTCTCGAACATTTCGCGGGCGCTGGTGCGGGTCAACATGTTCAGCGCGGCCTTGGCCATGTTCGTGTGCGGGTGGCCGGGGCCCTTGTAGCCGCGCGCGAAGACGCCTTCCATGGCGGAGACGTTCACGACGTACTTGCGGCGGGCGGCCGCGGCGGCCATGGAGTGGCGCAGCCGGGAGATGAGGATGAACGGCGCGACCGAGTTGCACAGCTGGACTTCCAGCAGTTCGGTGGCGTCGACCTCGCCGACGGCCTGCACCCAGCTGTTGGTGTGCGCGAGGTCGGGGACCAGGCCGCCCGCGTCGATGGCGACGCCCTGTGAAATGCGTTCGGGCGTGGCCGATCCCGCGACCAGGGCGAGGTCGGTGATGTCCGCGCCGGACAGGCTGGGGGTCAGTGAGGCGGTGAGCGAGGCCGGGTGGGCCTGCATGGTCTTGCCGAAGCTGATCATCTCGGGCAGTTCGCCGGCGGGCAGCGGCCCGTTCTCGGCTTCGACGAGGGCACTGTAGGCGCCGGTGCTGCGGCGGACCGTCTGGGCGGCGTTGTTGATCAGAATGTCGAGGGGGCCTTGGGCGGCAACGTCATCGGCGAGGGCGACGACCTGGGCCGGATCGCGCAGGTCGATGCCGATGATGCGCAGGCGGTGGATCCAGTCGGCGCTGTCGGGCTGGGCGCTGAAGCGGCGGATGGCGTCGTTGGGGAAGCGGGTGGTGATGGTGGTGTGGGCGCCGTCGCGCAGCAGGCGCAGCGCGATGTACATGCCGATCTTGGCGCGGCCGCCGGTGAGCAGGGCGCGGCGGCCGGTGAGGTCGGTGCCGGCGTCGCGTTTGGCGTGGCTCTTGGCGGCGCAGCCGGGGCAGAGCTGGTGGTAGAAGGCATCCACTCGGGTATAGCGCTGTTTGCATATGTAGCAGGGGCGCGGTCGCAGCAGGGTTCCGGCGCTGGCGCCATTGGTGGTGGAGCTGATCGGGATTCCGGCGGTTTCGTCGTCGATGCGGTTGGGTGAGCCGGTGGCGGTGGCGGCGACGACTTCCTTGTCGGCCGCGGAGATGGCGTCGCGAGCGGCGATGCGCTTGGTCTGCTTGAACTTCTTGAACATGTGCCCGACGGCGCGCTGGACGGTGATGGAGTCCGGGTGCTGCTTGTCGAGTTGTCCCGCTTGTTCGAGGACGCGCAGGCAGATGGCCAGCTCGTCGGGGTCGATGGCCGGTGCGTCGGTGGGTGCTGCCGTGGTGGTCTGCTCGGCCATCGGTGAGAGGTTCGGTCCTTCGTGCGGGGGTGTTTGACCGAGCCATTCTCCCATTGCGCCGGGCTCGGGGGTTTCAGGGGTGAAACCCCCGAGGGCTTCGGCGGGTGTGGGGTTCCTAGTGTGCGGCGGCCGCGATGGGTTCGAGTTCGCCCGCATCGTCGTCGCGTCCGAGTTCGCGGGCGCGTTCGGCGAGCAGGGTGAGCAGGCGGGCGGGGATCTCGGCGCGGACCTGAATGAGGGCCTCCCACACCACGTTCGGGGTGTCGGGGGTGAGGGCGGAGAGGAATTCCTCGATGTCGTCCATGCCGTCGATGAGGTCCAGGACGCGGGCGCGGCCCTGCTGGTCCTGGGCGAGGGCGATGTCGACGAGGGTGTGGATGTTGTCGCCGCGGGAGGCGGTGAGGATGGCCGAGAGCAGCTGTTCGCGGGTGAGGTCGCCGATGAGCGAGGCGAGCGTCGGCTTGGTGGCCTCGGGTAGCGCGTCGACCAGCGGCAGCACCTGTGACCAGAGGTCGTGGTCGGCGGTGGCGGTGATGATGGCGGTGAGGACTTCGGGTTCGCCCATGACGGGTAGTCCGGCCAGGCGGCGGCGGTTGTCGTCGTTGAGGGCGAGGGCGACCGGGATCATGGCGGACCAGAGTCCGGCGGTGTGGGCGTCGCGGATGAGGTCGCCGAGCCGGTCGTCGTCCTGGTCGCCGACGCGGGCGGCGATGAAGGTGAGTTGTTCGGCGGGCAGGTGAGAGGCCAAGGGCAGCAGGTTGACCCATTGGCCGCCGTCGAGGGCGGCGTCCATGATGGCGGCGAGGACGGTTTCGTCGTGGACGGTGGGTCGTTCGGCGAACAGGCGCAGGCTGTGTTCGCTCATGGCGCTGGTGATGGGGAGCAGGGTGGCCCAGGCGTCGAGTTCGGCGACGGCGGTGATGAGGGCGTCGAGGACTTCGCCGCCGAGTCCGGCGGTGATGTCGCCGATCCAGGCGCGGTTGTGGGGTGCGATGGAGTCGAGCAGGTCGATGCCCTCGGCCCACATGCTTTGTTCGTGGGCGGCGCGGATGACGCCGGCGACGCGGTCGGCGACGATGTGCAGGACGCGGTCGATGGCGGTCTTGTCCTCGAGCAGGAAGCCGATGCGCAGCAGGTCCGGGTCGCTCATGACGGGTGCGGCGGCGCGGAGGGCGGGTTCGGGGACGACGTGGACGAAGCGGCCCATGGTGATGTGGTCGCCGCGGGAAAGCAGTTCGCGCGCAACGTCGGTGACCATTTTGGGTGGGACGGCGGCGATGATGTCGGCGGTGCGGCGGGGGTCGAGTTGGACGGCGCATTCGGCGAGGAAGCGCGGGGTGAGGTTCTTGGCGATGTCGACGGCGCGGTGGGGTTCGACGGCGCTGGCGACGGCGGCGCAGAGGACGGGTCCGAAGGCGCGTTCGGCCATTTTGGAGCTGAGGGCGACGGGGACGATCTTGCTGGCGGCGGCGATGCCCTTGAGGCGTTTGGTGTCGCGGTCGAAGAGCCGGTCGGTGACGCGTTCGCGGTATTCGCGGATGGCGGCGGGTGGCAGGTCGACGAGGAAGTCGAGTTCGGTGGGGTCGGAGATGCCCAGTACGCGTGCGAGTTTGGTGGTTTCGGCGACGGCTGCGAGGTGCTCGCTCATAGTCCCAACGCTTTCTTGATGGCCGGGCGCATGAGGCGCGGGACGATGTCGAGGGAGTCGGTGATGGCGGCGTCGAGGGTGTGGCCGCGGCGGGTGAGGGCCTGGGTGAGGAGGCGGTCGAGTTCGGCCAGGTCGGTGTCGGTGAGCTGGTCGAAGGCGGCGGGCAGGGGTGCCTGCAGGGTGTCGCTGAGTTGGCGTGCTGCGTTGGGCATCGGCGTCTTTCCGGTTGTGCGTACTGCCGGTACGGGAATCGATACTGGCAGTACGGCCCGTCCGAAATCAAGTGGGATTACGGTCACGAGCTGGCGTACCGCCGGTACGTGTATGCTGTCGCGGTGGCTCGGAGCAATGCCGGAACGGCGCGAATGGTGACCCGTGAGGACATTGTGGACGCGGCGATCCGGGTGATCGATCGCGCGGGCCCGCGCCCGAGCATGGACGACATCGCGCGCGAAGCGCAGATCACCAAGCCCCGGCTGTACCGCCAGTTCGCCGACAAGGGGGATCTGTTCACCGAGATCGCGGCGCGCATGTCGCGGCAGGCGTTCGCGGCCGCGGGCGCGGATATGACGTTGATGCTGCAGCCGCCGCGGCAGGCGTTGCGGCGGGTCTTCACCGAGTATTCGCGGGGGATCCTGGAGCACCCCAACGTTTTCCGCTATCTCGGTCAGGCGCCGGTGTTGCAGCAGTCCGGAACCGGTGTGCTGCAACTGGATCTGGGACGTGATGCGGCGCGGCGGCTCGAGAAGCTGGCGCGTTCGGTGGCCGAGGCGGTGCCGCTGGATACGACGGGCCTGGACTATCTCTCGCGGGCGCTGATCGGGGCGGTCGTCTCGATCACCGATCTGTGGCTGACCGATTCGGATACGCCGTCGCCGGAGCAGACTTCGGAGTTCGTCGATCAGGCCACCGAACTGGTGTGGGGGCTGATCGACGGGTTCCTGCGCCGCCAGGGCATCGAGGCCGACGCGGACACTCCGATCTTCACGACGTTCGCCGAGGTGCAGCGCTCAGCGGGCGGCGAGGACGGACAGGGAGTGCAGTAGGCCCTCCCAGCTCTGCCGGTCGTTGGCGGTATCGGCGTGCGGGGTGCGGAATCCGTGTGTGTAGAGCGCGACTTCGGTGAGGTCCCAGCGCAGGCGGTACAGCTCGAGCATGTCGTGTCGCACCGGGATTCCGGTCCGGTCGGTGTAGGCGGCCAGGACCGACGGGTCGCCGGGAGCCAGATCCCACAGGTCGCGTTCGGGCGGGGCCAGTTGGGTCGACTCCCAATCGATGAGGACGTAGCCGGTGGCGGTGCGCATCGTGTTGGCGGCGTGGGGTTCGCCATGGGTGAGCACGGCGCGATCCGGGTGCGCCCGGGCGAGGGCGGCGAGAGAGTCGTAGTGCGCCAAGGCGTCTCGAATGTGCACGCGATGCAACTCGATCGCCTCGGCCGTGCGGCGAGCGTACGGTCCCGTGCTCGGGATCTCGTCCGCGTCCAGGGCGGCATCGAGTGCGTCGCGGCAGTCGATGCCGAAATCGTCGACCGGTGCGTCGGTCCAGAGCTCGCGGGGTGAAACATGCAGCGCCATCAGCATCCCCAGCACCGCGTCGCGATGCTCAGGATCGTCGTACTCGCCGAATTGGAAGCTCTCGCCCTCGAGATACCGGTACAGCGAGACCGCGAAGCGTGCGCCCAGGGCGGCGACGACGGAATCATCGAGTCCGGCAACGGGTGCCGCGACGAAGTCGTAGCCGTGCTCGTGCAGCCGCCGCGCGATGCCCAGGGCGGCGGGCAGGGTGGCGAAGCGTGGCGAGCTGGATTCGTCGACGTTGACGAACCAGTGGTGGCCGTCGCCGTCGGTCATGTCCCAGTGGTGGGTTCCGAACCCGACGGCCCGGTAGGTCAGGTCGGCGGGCGTGATCGCCCAGTGCCGTTTCAAGGCGGTGGCCAGGTCGGTGTCTGTCAGTCCGGTGGGCGGATTCAGCACGTTTCGAGCCTAACCGCCGACATTGTTGACACGCCGCCAATAGCCGTGCACGCTGAGGGGCGAGGCGCTGCGGCGCACCCGCACGGACGCGAAGGAAGCACACGATGGCACGCCCCGCATGGAGCGACGACGAGGTCGAGGCGGTACGAGGTCTGGCGACCACCTTCTTCGAGAAGGAGGTGATCCCGCACACCGAGAAGTTCATCGCCCAGGGTCATCCGGACCGCAAGCTCTACAACCGGGCCGGTGAACTGGGTCTGCTGTGCGCGGCCATCCCCACCGAATACGGCGGGGGCGGCGGCACTTTCGCGCACGAGGCCGCCATCATCGAGGCTCAGACCCACGCCGGGGACGGTTCGCTGGGCATGTCGGTGCACTCCTCGATCATCGCGCCCTACATTCACGAGTTCGGGTCCGAGGAGCTCAAGCGACGCGTGCTGCCCAAGGCGGCCAGCGGTGAGATGGTGCTGTCCATCGGCATGACCGAACCCGGTACGGGCTCGGATCTGCAGAACATCAAGACCCGCGCGGTGCGCGAGGGCGACGAATACGTCATCACCGGCTCGAAGATCTTCATCTCCAACGGCTGGCTGTGCGACGGCATCATCATCGCGGTCAAGACCGACCCCACCCAGGGCGCGGCCGGCGTCTCGCTGATCTTCGCCGAGGTTTCCGACGAGACGCCCGGATTCAAGCGCGGCCGCATCCTGTCCAAGATCGGCGGCAAGGCCCAGGACACCGCCGAGCTGTTCTTCGACGGCCTGCGCGTGCCCGCCTCGAACCTGCTCGGTGAGGCCGAAGGGCAGGGCTTCTATCAGATGATGCAGATGCTGGCCCAGGAACGCCTGGTCACCGCCATCCTCGCGGTCGCCATGACCGAGAAGGCCGTGCAGCTGACCGTCGACTACACCAAGGGCCGCGAGGCGTTCGGCAAGCCGCTGTTCGCCATGCAGAACACCAAATTCGAGCTCGCCGAGTGCGCCACCATCGCCAAGGTCGGGCGCGTCTTCCTCGACGACTGCATCAGCAAGCACCTGCGCGGAGAGCTCGATATCCCCACCGCGGCCATGTCGAAATACTGGTTGACCGATCAACTCGGTAATGTGGTGGATCGCTGCCTGCAGTTCTTCGGCGGCTATGGATACATGACCGAATACCCGATTTCCCAGCTGTACACCGGCGCTCGGGTCCTGCGAATCCTCGCGGGAGCCAACGAGGTGATGAAGGATCTCATTGCCCGCTCACTCTGACATCGCCCCGCCTCCAAGGCCCGGCGGTAACACTGACACCGACATCGAGCCGACCGCGTCCGAGGACACCTCGGACGCCCCGTCGCGTCGCCGCCGGCTCGAACCCGACGAACGCCGTGCGCAGATCCTGTCCTGCGCCATCGACATGTTCGGCGAACGTCCCTACGCCGCGGTGTCCACCGCCGAGCTCGCCCAGCGGGCCGGGGTGGCGCGCGGACTGATCAACCACTACTTCGGCAACAAGCGCGACCTGTACCTGGCGGTGGTGCGGCGCATGGTGACCCTGCCGCGCCCCGACCGCATGGTCGTGCCGTCCGGGTCGACGCGGGATCGGGTGGACGCCAGCGTCTCCTGGCTGCTCGACACCATCAGCGAGCACGGCAGCACCTGGGTGAAGGTCACCGGCCACGAAGGAGTCGGCGACGATCCGGAGGTGCAGCGCATCCTCGACGAGGCCGACTACGCCGCCGCCGACCGCATGGTCCAGATGATGGGCCTGTCGGAATCGCTGCATTCGGCCGAATTGCGGGCGCTGGTGCGCTGTTACGGCGGACTGGTCAAAGCGGCCGGGCGCGAGTGGATCGTGCGCGGCAGCCTGACCCGCGAGCAGGTGCACCACCTGCTCGCGGACGCGCTGCTCACCCTGGTCCGCGACACCTTCCCGAAGGTGGACGCGGGCCACTAGTTTCGCGCCGGGAGCTCCTCGACCTGCCATTTCACCCCGGACAGGGCCAGCCGGTCGAGGAAACTCGCGGCGTCGAAAGCCTGTGCCGGAGCCAGGGTTCCGGCGGGGGAGCCGTCGGCGACCAGGCGGCGGGCGGCCTCCACGGCGATGATCGCGGTGGAAGTGTAGGCGTCGAAACCGGTCACCCAGCCGCGAGCGCGGCTCCCGTCGGCGGCGATCGCCTCGGCGAGCATCATCCACCGCGAGGCCGCCAGCTCGGCCGGGTCCGGGATCTCCGGAATCGATTCGGCGACTTCACCACTGAGCCCGGCGAACAGCTCCCCGACCTCGGCGCGGATCAGACCGCGCACGTTCGGGGTGTCGATGTGGCGGGGGATGGTGTAGACACCGGGCAGCGCCAGCGCGGTCACCGGCACCGGCTCGGTCTCGCCGGGTTCTGCGATGGTCAGGGCGTGCCCGTCCACCGGTTGCCAGCTGCGGTCACGGTATTCGACCTGGTCCAGGACGACGATGGCGGCCATGGAGCGGGCGGTGCCGCGCGAGGCGGCCCCGGGTCGGCGCAGATCGGCCAGGCGGATCTCGGTGATCGGGGCGTCGAGGCGGGCGGCGGCCAGGGCGGCGATCAGGTCACCGGGCACCCCGTCGTCGGTGACGCCCGGAATGACCGCGATCCCGGCCTGTTTCGCGGGCTCGTCGTAGGTGGTCAGGATCTTCTGCAGGTAGGCGGGTTCTCCGGTGGTGTCGAGGTAGGGGCGGCGCGCGGCGAGGGCGGCGCGCACCACCGGCTCGCCCCAGAGGGTGAACGGTCCGGCGGCATTGAGGACCGCGTCGCAGTCGGTGAACGCGGCGGCCAGGGCGTCGATGTCGTCGAGGGTGGCGACGCGGATCTCGGCCTCGGGTGCGCCGGACCGCTCGGCGACCCGGCGCAGACGCTGGGCGTCGCGCCCGACCAGGACCGGGGTGAGATCGCGGCGGACGAGTTCGGCGACGATGAGCGAACCGGTGAAACCGCTCGCGCCGTGCACGGCAATACGCATGGCAGACAACTCCATTGGGTGAAGGGACCGAGCCGGAATCGGCTCGTCATTCACGCTATGGGCCGCGCTCGGGACGATCCATGCTCGATGATCCGTCGCTGATGTCCGATCGTCCGGCGCCATGGCCACCGCCGGTACGGTGAGAAGGTGGACATTCTCAGCGATGTGGTCGCCGCGATGCGCACGGGCGTCCCGCATTCCAACCGCACCGTGGTGCGCGCGCCCTGGTACACGCACTTCCCGGCGCAGGGCAACAGCGCGGGATTCCATGTGGTGCTGCAAGGTTCGTGCTGGCTGCTGCCCGACGACGGCGAACCGGTGCACCTGCAGGTCGGGGATGTGGCGTTCCTGCCCCGCAGCCGCGGGCACGCCATCGCCGACCGCCGCGACGGCGAGCCGGGGCACACGGCCGCGGGCAGGGGTGTCGAGACCGTATTGCTGTGCGGCGCTTACTCTCTCGACAGTTCCCGCGAGCATCCCGCCGTGGGTGAGCTGCCCGATGTGGTGCACCTGCCCGCCCGGGTCGGCCATTACAGTCCGCTGCGCGCCGCGATCGATCTGCTCGGCCACGAAATCGACACCCGCGACGGGTCCGGCGCGATCGCGCCACTGCTCGAGGTGTTGCTGTTGTTCATGCTGCGCGCCTGGTACGAGTCGCACCCCGCCGACTCCGGATGGGTTGCGGCCCTGCGTGATCCGGATATCTATGCCGCGCTGGCCGCCATTCACTGCGAGCCGGGCGCGCCGTGGACGGTGCAATCCCTGGCCGCCCGCGCCGGATTGTCGAGATCGGTGTTCGCGCAGCGCTTCACCGCCACCCTGGGCACCGGGCCGCTGACCTATCTGACCTGGTGGCGCATGACGGGTGCGGCCAAGCTGCTGCGCGAGACCGATGTACTGCTGCGGGTGATCGCCGAAAAGTCCGGGTACACCTCCGAATACGCGTTCGCGAAGGCGTTCAAGCGCGAATTCGGGGTGGCACCCGGACGATTCCGCGCCCAAGGGCGGGCCGAGGCCGCCTAGGGCAGCAGCACCAGGCGGCCGCGCACACCGCCCTTCTCGAAGCGGGCGTGCGCCTCGGCGGCCTGGGCCAGGGGATAGGTTTCGGCGACCCGCAGGGTCAGCGTGCCCGCCTCGACCAGGTTCACCAGCTCGGCCAGGCGGCGGCCGTCGGGGGCCTGCTGGACGGTGGTCACGGTGATATCGCGCTCGGCGGCCGGCGCGAACGGCGGCAGCACCGCCACGAACGCGCCCCCGTCCCGCACTACCGGCAGCAGCGCCGCGCCGACCAGCGCCGCGTCGATGACCGCGTCGACACTGCCCGCACCCAGACGCTGGGCCAGATCGTCACCGCGGGCGGCGAATTCGCTCGCACCCAACCGGCGCACCAGATCCTCGTCACCGGGCCCGGCGACCGCGATCACCTTCGCGCCCAGGGTGGCGGCCAGCTGCACGGCGTAGCCGCCGACACCACCGGCCGCGCCGGTGACCAGCACCGTCTTGCCCGCGGCCGCCCCGGCGTGGGAGACGGCCAGATCGGCGGTGATCGCGTTGAGCGGCAGGGTCGACGCCGAGGTGAGATCGACATTGGTCGGGGCGGCCGCGACCAGATCGGCCGAGATCACCAGGTAATCGGTGTAGCTGCCGGCGAAGGTGGCCAGCCACGGGATCAACCCGACCACCGGCTGCCCGACCTGCGTACCGTCGACGCCCGAACCCACCGCTTCGATGCGTCCGGCGAACTCGAGACCGGGCACCCAGTAATCCTGCTCGGGCAAGATCGCCGAGAACGCGCCGGCGCGCACCCCGATATCGACCGGATTGACCGGGGCCGCAGCGACTTTCACCAAAACCTCACCGGGGCCGGGCGCCGGGGTGGCGGTCTCGATGACCTCGAGGACCTCCGGCCCGCCGAAACGGGAAAAGGCAACAGCAACCATGGAAATGCTCCTGAGACTTGCGAAGGGATGAAGGTCCACCGGTGGAACGCCGCCGCGCCGAATCGGTCGGTGCGGGGCGTGGTTTCACCGTAAGGCGGGCCGGACGCCCTCGACCAGTAGGCACCTGAAAGTACCCAGGTCACCACCGGGAGAGCGCAGGCGCCAAGCATTCGGCGCACCGGGAATCGGGGCGGGAATAAAACTCGACGCGAGCAAATGGGAATGCCCACCACCGCCCGCATCGCTGTAGCGATAGTGACGACCACCACCGCCGCTCAACGCCGGGAACAGGCCAAGGTCGACTACAACGCCTTCCTCGCGGCCTGCCCCACCAACAAGCTCCTCGACACCCTCAGCGACAAATGGGTGTGCCTGATCCTGTCCGCCCTCGCCGACGGGCCCTGCCGCTACGGCGAACTCGGCGCCACCGTCGCCGCGGTCAGCAACAAGATGCTCACCCAAACCCTGCGCACCCTCGAACGTGACGGCCTGGTGGCGCGGCGCATGACCGCGCAAGTGCCCGTGCGCGTGGACTATTCGCTCACCCCGCTCGGGGAGAGCCTGCTGCCGATCCTGTCCGAACTCAAGGACTGGGCCGAAGGGCACATGGACGATGTCCTGCTCGCCCGCGCCGAATTCGATCACCACAACGGGAATGCCGGTTGATCGCGGCATGTTGCGAGCCGATATGGCATTCGACAACTTGGGAAAGTTCGGTGTGTGGCAGCCGTATCCGCAACTCACCCCCGAAACGGTGCGTGAACTCGAAGAACTCGGGTACGGGACGGTCTGGCTGGGCAGCTCCCCGCCCGCCGACTGGGACGGCTACGAGGGTTTGCTCGCGGCCACCGAGTCGCTGGTCGTCGCCACCAGCATCGTCAATGTGTGGGGGTCCGCGCCCGAAACGGCGGCAGAGACGTATCTGCGGCTCGAGGACAAGTTCCCCGGCAGGTTCCTGCTCGGTGTCGGCGTCGGGCACCGCGAGCACACCGGCACCTACGCCAAACCCTATGACGCGCTGGTCCACTACCTCGACGTCCTCGACGCACGCGGCGTCCCGCAACACGGGCGGGCGCTGGCCGCGCTCGGACCGCGCGTGGCCCGGTTGGCCCGCGACCGCACCGCCGGGGCGCTGCCGTACCTGACCGTGCCCGAGCACACCGCCGAACTGCGCGGCATCCTCGGACCCGACGCCTTGCTCGCGGTCGAACACAAGGTGGTGCTCGACACCGATCCGGTGCGCGCCCGCGCCGTGGGCCGCGAACGCGCGGGCTTCTACCTGGGCCTGAGCAACTACGTGAACAACCTGCGCCGCTTCGATTTCGACGACGCCGATCTGCAGGCGCCCGGCAGCGACCGCTACGTCGACGCCGTGGTCGCCCACGGTGACGCCGCCGCGATCGCCGACCGGCTCGCCGAACATCAGCGCGCCGGAGCCGATCACGTCGCGGTGCAGGTGCTCGACGACGACCTCCTCGCGACCCTGCGCACCCTCGCACCGGTCCTGGCCGAACGCCTGAAATAGGCCTGCTTCAGGCAGTTTCGAGGCTCTCGAGTGCTTTCTCGAGGCGGGAAGCCCGGGTTTTCGGGCTTCTCGCCCTGTATAGCTCGAGCACGAGCAGATACTGACCCGTCCGGTCCAGCGCCTCGTAGGCCACGCGGGCCGCGGGCCGGTTCTGCAGCGCCAGCGCCAGATCCGGCGGGACGGTGAAGTTCGCCTGCGAGGGATAGGCCGCCGCCCAACGGCCGTCCGCCTGGGCCGCGGCCACCTCGGCCAGGCCGGGCGCGCGCATGCGACCGGCGGCCGTGAGCGCCGCCACCTTGTCGACATTGACCTGCGACCAGTGGCCGCGCGGGCGGCGCGGCACATACTTCTGCAGATAGTGATCGGCGTCGAAACCCTTGCGCTGCCCCGAGATCCACCCCCAGCACAACCCGACATCGACCGCCTCGTCCTCGGTCAGCGACGCGATCCCCGACCCCTTCTTCGCCATCAGGATCCACACTCCTTCCGGGCGTGCGTGATTGGCCTCGAGCCAGCGGTCGAAGGCATCCGCGTCGGCGAAGGGCACCGCATCCATGGGAACACTGTGGCAGACGGCACCGACATCCCGGCGGCAGGCGGCATCGGAATCCTGACCGAACATCGCCGCCGAAAATTGTCCCAGACACATCTTGTCCGTGACATGGTGTCGCGGCTACCGTGAATCGATGACGACCTCCAGCTCCACCGCCGCAGCCGGACTTCCCGCCGGAGTCGGCGGCACCGCCGACCCCCGATTCGCCGCCGCCGTAAGAACTTTCGCCCGCGTCTTCGCCGGCCGCCGCGGCAACGGCGGCGCGCTGGCGGTCTACCAGCACGGCGAACCGGTCGTCGACATCTGGGCCGGGTCCGCCGACGCGCACGGCACCCCCTGGACCGCCGACACCGGCGCCATGATCTACTCCGCCTCCAAGGGTGTCTCGGCCACCGTCCTGGCCCGCCTGGCTGACCGCGGCCTGCTCGACTACACCGCCCCGGTCGCCCACTACTGGCCCGAATTCGGCGCGAACGGCAAGGCCGCCATCACCGTCGCCGAAATGCTCAGCCACCGAGCCGGACTCTCCGCGCTGCCCGCCACCACCCCGGCCGAGGTCCTCGACCACGAACTCATGGAAGCCCGCCTCGCCGCCGCGAAACCCGATCACCTACTGGGCAAACCGATCTACCACGCCCTCACCATCGGCTGGCTCATGACCGGCCTGGCCCGCGCCATCACCGGTCACGACATGGCGCGGCTCTACCGCAGCGAGATCGCCGACCCCCTCGGCGTCGACGGCATCCACCTGGGCACCCCGCCCGCGGGCGCGCGCACCACCGCCGCCGACCTCGTCCGCTCGGTCAAAACCCTTGCCGAACACAGCATCCCGACCCCCGTCGCCACCGCCGTCCCCCGCCTACCCCGAATCCTGCGCTCCCCGCTGTCCTCCATCTACGTCCCCGGCCTGGAATCGATCTTCCGCGGCGACCACCCCGCCATCCTGGCCACCTCCCTGCCCGCCGGCAACGCCGTCTGCACCGCCCGCGGCCTGGCCAAGATGTAC
>NZ_BAAFGR010000050.1:0-45999 GCF_041154655.1 Nocardia sp. JMUB6875 | reverse complement strand
GGGGATACCCGGTGCCCGCGGCGAACTGGTCCACGGGCGGCCGGTAGCCACCGGTCGGAGCGTAGTTGGCGTCGGGCGCGGGGGCGGAGTAGCCGGTGGGCGCGGCCGGAACCGGCTGGGGCGCGGGCTGTGCGGCGTCGTCGTCGACCTTGACGCCGTGGTCGGTGACCAGCGCGGCGAACCCGCCCGCGTAGCCCTGGCCCACGGCGCGGACCTTCCAGTCGCCCTGGCGGCGGTACAACTCCAGTGCGATGACGATGGATTCGGTGCTGAGTCCCTCGATCCGGTACTCGTACAAGGCGTTTCCGGCCCCGTCGCTGACCACGGCGACCGGCGCGGGCAGCCGTCCGAAGCTGCCGGTGGCGTCCTCGAGGGTGATCACGGCCCGAAGCTGTTCGATATCAGCGGGAATCGCGCTCAGCGACACTCCGAGCACGGCGGGCTGCCCGGGCGCTCCGGGCCGCAACTGCACGCCGGGGCCCGAGGGCTGGTTGAAGAAGATGAAATCGGCGTCGGTGCGTACCTTGCCGGCGGCGGTGACCAGCAGCGCGGACAGGTCCGCGGGCGCGGCCACCTGCACGCTGATCACCAGATCATGGACGTTCAGAGGACCGTTCTGGCCCTTCACCAAAACTGCGGACAAGATCGACCCTTCGCTTGTCGGTGCTGTCGCTGCCACTCTACGAGAACTCGGCGACACGAGCCCCGGCGGCGATTAACGGCCATCGCGCGCGGGCGTGGCAGTATCGGCGGAGTGAGCGACGGTGAAGTCGATCCCGTGGAAGCGCACGAGCAGTACCTGCGCGCCTTCCGGCATCCGGCCGTGTCCCGGGATCAGCTGCGTGACCTGCTCGATGCCGTGAACGCGTTCCTGGACACCATCACACCCAAGGACGGCGAGTTCGTCCCGCGCGGGGGCTGGGCGCCGGCGTCGACGGCCATGGCCTTCCAGATCGGCCGGGCGGTTGAGCAGGTGCTGTCCGAGCGCGAGGACGCCGATCGGGAGCTGGTGCGCCGCCGCGATATTCGCGACCGGCTGGTGGCCGCGCTGGACGCGGTACTGGACTGCCTGCGCACCCTGCCCGAACTGGCCGAGAACGAGGTGAAGCTGGGCACCGTCTGCGTGAACGAGGGCTTCCAGGTCTACGAGGACGGTTCGGTGCGCACCACGCCCGCACAGGAGCTCGGCGCGGAACCGGGCCTGCTGGAACGCCGCCGGGCCGAACTGGACGAGCAGATGACCGCCGCCGTCGCGGCCCGCACCGGGCTGGTGGACGACACCACCGATCTGATCCGGGAGCGGCTGGGCGTGGCCGAGGTGGGCATTCCCTGGGTGATCCTGGCCGCGACCCGGGGCGGCCTGGATGTCTCCGAGCCGTTCGAGTTCGCCGCCGAGCACCTACCCGACTGTGAATTACGGGATTTGATGGTGCAATTGGTGACCGATATCGAGTTGGCCCGCACCCTGGAGGAACCTGCGGAATAACTCGAGAGAGGCGATTCGGTGAAGAAGCTCATCAACGATCCGGCCGAGGTGGTGGATGCCGCGCTGGCGGGTATGGCGGCGGCGCATCCGGAGCTGCGGGTGGATGTCAAACAGCGAATCGTGGTGCGCGCGGACGCGCCGGTGCCCGGGAAGGTGGGCCTGGTGTCCGGCGGCGGGTCCGGGCACGAGCCGCTGCACGGCGGATTCGTCGGGCTGGGCATGCTCGACGCCGCGTGCCCGGGCGAGATCTTCACCTCGCCGGTGCCCGATCAGATCCAGGCCGCCACCGCGGCGGTGGACGCCGGGGCGGGCGTGCTGCACATCGTGAAGAACTACACCGGCGATGTCATGAACTTCGACATGGCCGCCGAGCTGGCCGCCGCCGAGACCGGCATCGAGGTGCGCTCGGTGGTGGTGAACGACGATGTGGCGGTGCAGGACAGCCTCTACACGGCCGGGCGGCGCGGGGTGGGTGCGACGGTGATCCTGGAGAAGATGGCGGGTGCGGCCGCCGAACAGGGGCGGCCGCTGGCGGAGGTGGCGCGCATCGCCGAGGCGGTGAACGCCAATTCGCGCAGCATGGGCATGGCGCTGACCTCGTGCACGGTCCCGGCGGTCGGGCATCCGACCTTCGAACTCGGTGCGAACGAGATGGAGATCGGCGTCGGCATCCACGGCGAGCCGGGACGGCTGCGGCTGCCGCTGGCCCCGGCCCGGGATGTGGCGCAGCTGCTGCTGGAGCCGATCCTCGCGGATCTGCCCTTCGCGCAGGGGGATCGGGTGCTGTGCTTCCTCAACGGCATGGGCGGGACACCGCTGATCGAGCTGTATCTGATGTTCGACGAGGTGTCGCGGCTGCTGGGCGGGCACGGGATCCGCATCGAGCGTTCCCTGGTCGGCCCGTACATCACCTCGCTCGAGATGGCGGGCTGCTCGATCACGCTGACCAGGCTCGACGAGGAGCTGACGGAGTTGTGGGACGCGCCCGTGCGGACTCCCGCGCTGCGGTGGGGCATCTGATGGCCGCCGTCGACGCGGCCGCGTGGGTGCGCGGATTCGCGGCGCTGGTGGACGCACACGCGACGGAGCTGACGGCGCTGGACGCGGCCATCGGCGATGCCGACCACGGCACGAACATGCAGCGCGGCATGGCGGCGGCGGTTGCGGCGCTGGATGATTCGACCCCGGCGACACCGGCCGAGGTGTGCAAGCAGACGGCGATGGTGTTGATCCGCACGGTCGGCGGGGCGAGCGGGCCGCTGTTCGGCACCTTCTTCCTACGCTTCGCCGGTGCCGTCGAGGGCGGGGAGATCGCCGATTTCGCGCGCGCCTTCCGGGCCGGGCTGGACGGTGTGATCGCCCGCGGCAAGGCCGAGCCCGGGGACAAGACCATGGTGGACGCGCTGGGCCCGGCGGCGGACGCGCTGGACAAGCAGGTCGCCGGGGGCGCGTCGGCGCAGGACGCGCTGGCGGCCGCGGTGGCTGCCGCCGAGGCCGGACGGGACGCGACCACGCCCCTGGTGGCGCGCAAGGGCCGGGCCTCCTATCTCGGGGAACGCAGTGCGGGACACCAGGATCCGGGTGCGACGAGCGCGGCGCTCTTGGTGCGGGCCGCGCTGGAGGCGCTGCGGTGATCGGCCTGGTGGTGGTGTCGCACAGCCGCGCCTTGGCCGAGGCGGCGGTGGCGCTGGCGGCCGGGCTGCTGCCCGAGCAGGGCGTGGCGGTCCGGATCGCGGCGGGACTGCACGACAATGAACTGGGGACCGATGCCGTCGCGGTGGCCGACGCCATCACCGCGGCCGATTCCGGCGACGGCGTGCTGGTGCTGATGGATCTGGGCAGCGCGGTGCTGTCCGCCGAGACCGCCCTGGATCTGCTCGAATCGCCTGTCGAGGTGAAGCTTTCGGCCGCGCCGCTGGTGGAGGGTCTGCTGTCGGCGCTGGCCGCGGCGGGCGGCGGCGCGGATCTGGCGACCGTCGCGCGGGAGGCGGAGGGTGCGCTCGCGGCCAAACGAGCTCAGCTCGGCGAATCCGCCGATGCCGCAGTCGGAAACGATCCACAGTTATCCACAGGCGTGATGCCCGTGGATAACTCGGTCACCGGTACTTTCGAGGTCACCAACGAGCACGGCCTGCACGCCCGCCCGGCCGCCGAATTGGTCGCGGTGCTCCGGAATTTCGATGCCACGGTGAGTTTGCGCAATGCCACCACCGGCGCGGGCCCGGTGCCCGGCGACAGCTTGACCAGGGTGCTCACCCTCGGTGTGCTGCCCGGCCAGTTGCTCGAGGTGAGCGCGACCGGTCCGGACGCGGCCGAGGTGGTCGCCAAAGTCCGCGCCCTGAACCAGAATCGAGATCATGACCAACCTCGGTGAGAAAGCAACGACCTTCCTCGAACTGCACCAGCCCGGCAATCCGGTAATCCTGCCGACGGTCTGGGACGCCTGGTCCGCGAAGCTGGTGCAGGAGGCCGGTTTCCGGGCCCTGACCATCGGCAGCCACCCGCTCGCCGATTCGATGGGCAAGCGGGATCAGGAGGGTATGACCCTCGCCGATGTGCTGGCGCGCGTCGCGGAAATCACGGCGGCCGTGGACATTCCGGTCTCGGTGGATCTGGAGTCCGGCTACGCCCAGAAGCCCGCCACCATCATCGAGGGCCTGCTCGAGGCCGGGGCCGTCGGCTTCAATCTCGAGGACACCGTGCACAGCGAGGGCGGGCGGCTGCGCACCCCGCAGGAGCACGCCGACCTGGTCGCCGAGCTGCGCGCGGCCGCGGACGCCACCGGCGTGCACGTGGTGGTGAACGCCCGCACCGACGTCTTCATGCGGCCCGACACCGGCACTCCGGCCGAGCGGCTCGAGAGCGCGCTCACCCGCCTGCGGCTGGCCGCCGAGGCGGGCGCGGACGTGCTCTACCCGGTGGGCCGCCACGAACCGGACGTGCAGCGCACCCTCACGGCGGAATTGCCGCGGCCGATCAACGCCATCGGCATCCCGGACCAGGGCTCCCCCGCCTATTTCGCCGAACTCGGCGTGGCCCGGGTCAGTTTCGGGCCGTTCCTGCAGCGCGCGCTGACCGCGGCGGCCAACGGGCTGCTGGCGGGCTGGCGCTGATCGCGGACGTCCGGCGGGTCAGGCCCGCACGCCCAGGAAATAGTCGAGGATCTCCTCGGAGGCGTGGATGCCCGATGCCGCGGTGACCACCACTCCGGGGTGGTTCCAGTTGCTCTGCTCCAGTTCACCGTGGCGGGGCCGGATGGCGGCGTCGGCGGTGCGCAGCATCTCGGCATCCAGCGCGCCGTCTCCGGCGGCCAGCAGCCGCGAATCCGGATGCAGCTCACCGGCGTCCAGCATGCGGCGCCGGACCTCGTGCACCGCATGGCTTTTGCACACCGGCAGCGGCATGGTGTAGATCTTGCGCCCCTGCCGGGACGCCGACCAGCCGCGCGGGCGGCACCAGGCGTCCCATTCGGCGAGGAAGCCGTCGGGCAGTCGCTCGAGGTCGACGACCAGGTAGACGAACAGGTCGTCGGCCTCGCGCAGCTTCAGCGCGAACGATTCGTCCACGCGCGCCCGCAGTTCCGCGCGCACCTCGACCAGGCTGGCGCATTCGGCGCGCACCCGGGCGTCCAGCGCGGAGCGCCAGCGCCGGTCGGGCAGGCCGTTGCGCAGGATGGTGCCGCCATTGCTGGTGACGGCGTAGGGCCAGGGCGCGCCGGGCAGGCGCACCCGCTGGAACTGCTCGATGGTGCGGGTGGTGACCGGCACCAGCGCCGCCGCCGAGGCCAGCGCGCCGAGCTGCTTGGTCGCCGCCACGGTCATGTACGAGATCTCCCGGCCGTCGAGGTGTTCCACACACACCGTCTCCGGCTCCGCCGGCCCGAAGGCCGCCCGTGAGTAGATCACGGTCCGATCCAGATCGGTCGCCACCATCACCCCGCGCACCAGTTACCCCTTCACGTCCTTGATCAACCCCATACAGGAATACGCCAAATCGGGCAGGACCTCGACCGGCACGCCGCGCGAGCGCGCCAGCAGCCGGATGTGGGCGTGCTCGGGCGCGTCCGCATCGCGCACCAGCACCCGCCACGGCACCCGCCGCAACAGCACCCGGGTCGTCTCGCCGACGCCGGGCTTCACGAAGTTCACGCTGGAGATCCCGTACGCGGCGCGCACCCGCTCCACCGAGGCCCAGCCCGCCCAGGTGGGCGTGCGATCGGCGGCCAGCAGCTCGCGCACCCGGTCGGCGACCAGTGGCCGCACCCGCGCGAAGCAGTCGCTCACGGCGTCCAGGAGTCGACCCGACACATCCTGGTCGGCCAGCTCCCGATAGAACTTGGCCCCGTGGAACTGCCCCGGCCCGATCAGGTCCCGGTTCAGCACCGTCCGCGAAACCAGTCCCGACACAGTCGAATTCAGGCACGCGGACGCGATGAGGAAATCGTCGCGGGTGCCGTAGGTCCGCACGCACCCGCCCGGATCGGCGAGCACCGCGAGTTCGGGATCGAACCGCGCCCCGCCCGCCGCGTGATAGGCCGCCAGCGCGTCGGCGAGCTCGTGCGTGATGGCTCCCTTGCCCGTCCACCCGTCGACGAACACGACCTTCGCCGGATCATGATGGCGCGCAAGATAATCCAACGCCACGGAATCGATCCCGCGATCCCGCACGATCGACACCGCATAGTGCGGCACCTCGACGCCCCGCTCCGCCAGCCATCGCCGCATGAGCACCCCGACCGGCGTCCCCGCCCGCGCCAGCGACACCAGCACGATATCGGTCCCGCGTTCGGCCACAACGAGTTCCGTCACCGTAGCGACCGCCAAAGCCAACCGCTCGGCGCTCTCCGCCAGCACGGTCTCGAACAACTCCCGATAGGCGGCATCCGGCTGATACTCCACCGGCAGCGATTCCGCGTAATGCGCCACCCCCGCCTGAATCCGCTTCTCCCGCTCCGCCACATCGGCTTCCAGCGCCACCCCCGACAGATCGGTCAGCAGCCACGCCACCTCGTCCCGCCCATACGACCCGAACTCGGGCCCGTACAGCGGTTCCGGACCGTGCGAGCGCGCGGCGGCGAGCGCCCGCGGATCCGCCTCCGGCAGCACGGCCAACAGCACGTCAGCGCCGGACGCGGTGAGTACGTCGATGAGTCCCCCGGCGGCCGTGAGCCTTTCGGTGTCGGCGGGCCGGTCGGCGACCACGAGCAGGATCGGATCGAGCGCGGGATCCGGCCACTGCGCGTTGTACAGGAAGCGCGGCGCCTCCTCGCCGAGTTCCGGTGCGGTGAACCGGAATCCGCGCCGCAGCGGGTAGCCGGGTTCGTCCAGCACATATGCCGGGGACCGGGTGGTGGTCTGGTAGCGGGTCGGGATGCCGCCCTCGGCAAGTGCCGCCGCGATGCGCAGCGGCAGGTACATGAGTTCCTCATGGGCGAGGACGATGACCGGGCGTCCGGTGTCGGCCAGTTCCCGGGTGAGAGCGCCCGTCACGGTCGCGAGCGCCGCGTCGAACGCGTCGGTGTCCGAGTTCAGGAACCCGTGCCGCCCACCCTCCGGAACGGTTCCCGGCCAGGGCAGTTCGACGCGGGTGAACATACCGCGCTGGGCGGCAACCGGATTCAGGACGGGATCGGGCAGTTCGGCGACGGCGTCGATCAGGTCGGCGGGCAGTGTGGTGCTGCCGCTGGCCAGGCAGACGGTATCGATGCGAGCACCGAGATCGGCGGCGGCTTCCTCGAATTCGTGACGGTCGGCTTCGGTGCGCATGTCGACCAGGGAGGCGAGGACGTAATGGTCGCGCGGCTGGAAGGCGTGCAGGGCACGGATGGCGTCCAAGGCGGTTGCGCCGGTGGAGATCTCGTCGTCGACCAGGACCAGGGGCAACCGGTCGCCGAAGACTTCCGCGGGGGCGGGCTGCAGCAGGTGCGCGGTGGCGTGCGAGTGCCCCTCCTCGAAACCGGTGAGGGTTTCCGCGCTCGGCACGTCGCGGCGGGTGGAGTGCAGATAGCAGCGCGCCTCGATGCGGGCGGCCACGGTGTGGCCCAGACCGGTGGCGGTTTCGGCGAAGCCGAGCACCAGCGCATCGGACTTGCCGAGCACCTCACGGACCAGGTCGCCGAGGCGGTTGCCGGCGTCGAGGACGCGATTGGGATCGGTGGGCAGGTGCTTGCCGAGGACCGTGGAGACCAGCAGGTGGGCGCGGCGGGGGTTGCGGCGCAGGCCGGGTTCGACGAGCGCCTCGATGCGCCAATCGGGTTCGAGGAGGGCCGAATCGGTGTGGCGGAGGGTGAGACCCAGTTCGCGGGAGGCCCAGGGCAGGGTGGCGTCGGCGGTCACGATTCGACCAGGGCCTTGAGCAGGTCCACGAAGGAGACTCCTTTGTTGGCTACGCCGAAAACCTTGGCGCGCAGCATGATCTGGTGCGCCCAGCTGCGGTGCGGGCGCATTTCGTTCATCTTGTTGCGGTACTCGGAGGCAGCCACGCCGCCGGCGCCGGTGCTCAGGATGTCGAGGGCGTCGGCGTACTCCTCGTGGGTGACGATCGCCAGCGCGTGCACGACCGCCACATGCGAGGGATGGATGACGGTCTTGCCCTGGATGCCATTGGCGCGGTCCAGGGTGATCTCCCGCAGCAGCCCGTCCAGATCGCGGCTGACCAGCGACTGCCGGAAGCGCACGGCATCACTGTCGGCGAACGGCGAGGTGCGCAGCAGCGGCCGGAACATGCGGGCGTGGTCGGCGAAGTACTCCCATACCGGCCCGGTGATGGTGAAGCCGGTGCCGTCGGCGCGGCCCAGGTAGTTGACGATGTCGGCGATGACATCGGCGACCACCCGCACGTCGTAGATGGTGAGCTCGCGGTCGCGGCGAATGCCGAAGGTGGAGCACATATCGGTGGCCCCGATCCGCACGGCCAGCACCCGGTCGCGATGTTCGGCCAGCAGCTCACCGATCGCGCGCAGTTCGGTGTCCCGGGTCTCACGGTGCACCAGCGCCGGGGATTCCAGCACCGGCATCCCGAAGATGGTGCGCCCCAGCCGATCCGATGCCGCGGCCACGGCCCGCAGGTAGGCCTCGGCGCGGGCGCTGTCGAATTTGGGCAGCACGAATCCGGTCAGCGCCGCCGCCCCAGGCCCGATCCGCTCGGCGATCTCGCCGATGCTCTGCGGATCGCGCACCCGCACGAACAGCAGCGGATGCGATTCGCCGCTGTCGGCCAGTTCGTCGAGAGTCCGTGCGGCCTGCCACTTCCCGTCCTCGACGGCGTGGTCGGCGACGGCGTCCTCGAGGTCGATGACCATCGAGCACACCCCGCGTTCGGCGCGGCGCGCGATGGTGGCGGTGAGATCGGGGCGGGTGGCGGGCACGTAGAGGGTGGCGCCCAGCGCCATGGCCAGCAGCTCGCGGTCGCGGGAGCCGCCGAAGGCCTCGGGCTCGCGGTGGAACAGTCGCCGCAGTTCCGGGCCCGGTACCTGCCGGAAGTGCCGCAGCGGCACATGTTTCCGCAGGGAGACGGGGGCGACACCCGGATCGCTGGTGATCGTCGCGGTCATCGGTGTGGCCGTCCTCCTGCTTGCTGTCTATCTGTCGGTGTTTCTCATGCGCTCGACCACTCCGGCGACGAACGCGGAGATGGCGTCGAGTTCGGACACATAGGCCCAGTAGTCGGGATGGCGTCCGGTCAGGCCCGCACCGGCCCGGTCCAGGCGCTCGGCCTGGGCGTCGAGCACCGAACCCCATTGCGGGACCACACCTTTGTTCACGGCCAGCATCTGGGCGTCGCGCAGTTTGAAGCGGACGGCCTTGGCGCGTTCGGCGGGCTGCTCGCGCACCTGCCGCAGCAGGGCGAGCCGATCGGTGACGGCCTCGGCGCGCTCCTCGGCGGTGGCGAGGTGGGCGCGGGCGGTGGTGGTCAGGTCGAGCGCTTCCTCCGGGTCGTGGTCGGCAAGGGCGGCCCGGGCGCGGGTCAGATCCGCGTCGGCGGCCGCGACGGCCTCCCGGGCTTGCCGCTCATTGTTGGCCAAATCGTTCGAGGACGCAGCCGCAAACTCGCGGAGCAGCGCCGACATGGCCGGGGCGACCCGCTCCAGCCGATTGCGCGCGGCATCCAGCCGGGTGGCCGCGGAGCTGATGGCGGTGGTGGCCGAATGCTGTTTTCCGGGAGCGGCTTCCAGGGCGGCGGCCAATTCCTTGATGAGGGTCTCGAGCCTGGTCGCGGCGTCGCGGGTGGCGGCCCCGACCCCGGCGGCCACCGCGGCCTCGAGTGTGACGAGTCCCTCATCCACGGCGGCCGCGCATCGCCGGATCGACCGATAGGCGGCATAGGGCGAGGCGTCGGCGGCCTGCCGCTGCTGGGCCGCCTGCGCACGCACCTGCGCGACCAATTGCGGCACCGAACCGTAGACCGCGACCGCGTTCTCGAGATGGGCCTGATTGCCGCGGTAGAACTCGTCGACCCCGCGGGCGGCGTCGGCCAGGCCCCGGATCACGGTGTCGATCTCGGGCTGGGCGATCGTGCCGCCGTCGCGTTCGGCCTGGTCCAGGCGGTCGTTGAGGGCCAGGTAGGCCCCCGACGCGCCATAACAGCGGGCGCGCACCGGTTCCCAGCGCGCGGCCATGCCGCGTTCGGGGAACAGTGCCGCGGACGCGGCGACGGCAGCCTCGGCGATGCTCTGCCGGCGATCCATGTCCAGGAAGGCGGTCGTCAGCACCTGCCGGGCCTGCTGCACCCATTCGTTGTTCCGGGGATTCGTCCGGAACCATCCGCGTCGACGGCCTGCCACGTCCCCGATGGTAGGAGAACGTTGACGAACACCGCGACTGCGGCGATGGAGTGTGTGAGTCTGTTCTGTGACAGGCAGCTCACGCAGGGTGGCCTTGAGCTTTACCTACCCAAGGCTTGGGGAAACCATTACTGTCGAGACGGCGGAACCGACTTGCTGGACACGCCGTTAAGCAAGAAAAGCAGCAGACGCTTTACAACGGAAGGATTCCCGCAATGGGTGTCAGTTTGTCCAAGGGCGGAAACGTTTCACTGACCAAGCAGGCTCCGAACCTGACCCAGGTGGCCGTCGGCCTCGGCTGGGACATCCGGACCACCACCGGCACCGACTTCGACCTCGACGCCAGCGCCATCGCCACCGGCGCCGACAAGAAGGCGCTGTCCGACAAGCACTTCGTGTTCTTCAACAACCTGCAGTCGCCGGAGGGCTCGATCGTCCACACGGGCGACAACCTCACCGGTGAGGGCGAGGGCGACGACGAGGTCATCAACATCGACCTGGCCAACACCCCGCCGACCATCGAATCCATCTTCTTCCCGGTCTCGATCTACGACGCGGACTCGCGCGGCCAGAGCTTCGGCCAGGTGCGCAACGCCTACATCCGGGTCGTCGACCGCGCCAACGGGGCGGAGCTGGCCCGCTACGATCTGTCCGAGGACGCCTCGACCGAAACCGCCATGGTGTTCGGCGAGCTCTACCGCAACAATGGTGAGTGGAAGTTCCGCGCCATCGGCCAGGGCTACGCCTCCGGCCTCGCGGGCATCGCACGGGACTTCGGCGTCAACGTCTGATTTCATATCCCGCGACACGTTGAGGGCTCGGTCGCACGGGCCCTCTTCGTGTGTCCATCCACCCGCTACCCGACCCGCCACAACGAAAGGCCCCAAGCGGTGCGAATTTTCGGCCTCTCCATAGTCGTCACCGTATTGGCGCTGATCGCGGCGCTGGTCTACGGCGGCCCCACCGCGCTGCTGCTGTGCGCGATCCTGGGCATCCTCGAGGTGTCGCTCTCCTTCGACAATGCCGTCATCAACGCCAGCATCCTGCAGCGGATGAGCGACTTCTGGCAGCGCATCTTCCTGACCATCGGCGTCGTGATCGCCGTTTTCGGTATGCGCCTGGTGTTTCCGCTGGCCATCGTGTGGATCACGGCCGGGCTCAACCCGGTTCGCGCCTTCGATCTGGCCATGAACCCGCCCGCCGACGGCGCGCTCACCTTCCCCGACGGCAGCGCCTCCTACGAGAAGCTGCTCACCGACGCGCATCCGCAGATCGCCGCCTTCGGTGGCGCGTTCCTGCTGCTGCTGTTCTTCAACTTCATCCTCGAGGAGCACGAGGTCACCTGGCTGGGCTGGATCGAGCGGCCGCTGGCCAAGCTCGGCAAGCTGGACATGCTCGCGGTGGTGCTCACCCTGGGCGGCATCGTCATCGCGGCGGAATTCATTGCCACCGAGGATGATCGCGGGACCGTGCTGCTGGCCGGCATCCTGGGCGTGATGACCTACATCCTGGTCGACGGGCTCGGCTCGATGTTCCATGCCGAGGAACACGCGGAGGGCGCGGCATCCGGACCCTCGGGCGCGGTGAAGGCGACCGGCAAGGCGGCGTTCTTCCTGTTCCTGTACCTGGAAGTGCTCGACGCCTCGTTCTCCTTCGACGGTGTCATCGGCGCGTTCGCCATCACCTCCGACCCGATCCTGATCGCGCTGGGCCTGGGCCTGATCGGCGCCATGTTCGTCCGATCCATCACGGTGTACCTGGTGCGCAAGGGCACGCTCTCGGAGTACGTGTACCTCGAGCACGGCGCGTTCTGGGCCATCGGCGCCCTGGCGGTCATCCTGCTCATCACCATCGGCGTGCACGTGAACGAGGTGATCAGCGGTCTGGTCGGCGTGGCGTTCATCGGCGCGGCGTTCATCACCAGCGTGATCCGCAATCGGCGCGAAGGGGCGAACGGCGAGGGCGACGACGAGGAGTTGTCTCTGGAGAAGTCCTCTAGCGTCGGCTGATTCAGAGCATGCGGCGGGGGATGGCCATATGCCGAGCCCGCCGCACCGACACCCGGGTCCACAGCCGCTCCTGCACGGTCAGGGTGAGCCAGCCCGCGATGGCCATACCGACCAGGTTGACCAGCAGCTGGGCGGTACTGCCCCACACCGTGGCGCCGTCGGCGATGGCCACGCCGAGTGCGATATTGCCCGCCGCGGGGACGGTGGTCACCGAGATGAAAACACCTGCCAGGCCGACCGATTTGGCCGAGGTGATGGACAGCACGCCGGCCGCGCCCGCGATGACGGCGATGATGAACGACCACTTGTCGGGTGTGTAGATGAAATGGGTCGCCGGGCGCGGACCGGTCACCTGCGCCAGGGTGATCCAGCCCAACGCCCGCCCGATCAGCGCGAGCACGATGGTGATGCCGATGGCCGCCAGGAAGCCGATCACCAAGGTGCGCAGGGCCAATCGGAACAACATGAGACGCCGCCGCACGATGGCCACGCCCAGCGCGGCGATGGGACCGAACTCCGGTCCGAGCACCATCGCGCCGACGGTCAGGATCTGGGAATCGGTGATGATGGCGATGCTGGCGATGAGCGTCGCCAGGGTCATGAAGCTCAGGTAGGTCCAGTTCAGTTCGGTCTCGTCGTAGGCGCGCTGGGCCACCTCCGCCCAGACCACCGCATCGGTACTGCTGCCGGGGGTCCGGATCTCGGCCTCGAAGCCGCTGCGCGACAACCAGGTTCCCACCTGTTCGAGCTCGATGCTGCCCACCTGGTGCACCCGCATCGCGCGTAGCCGGCAGATCAGGTCGTTGGCGCCCTCGCGGGCGATCTGCGCGGTGATCAGATCGCCCGGCGGCTTGATGACCGCGTCGCGCACCGCGACCAGTCCGGTCACCGCGTCATCGGTCTGGAGGACCTCGAGGATCTCGTCGGTCATGGTGGCGGGGGCCAGGATCCGCAGGTGCAGCATGCGCACAGTCTGCCGTGCGGCGGGCGGCGCGGCGGGTCAGACCCGCACGGGTCGGCGGGGTTGAATGCGGTGGAAGACGGCGTTCGGGCGTTCGGGGGCGGTCGTCGCGGGTTCCGGCGCGGGGGCGCGACGGGAGGCCAGGACCATGCCGACCAGTCCGACAGCCAGGCCCGCAATCGTCAAGGGGCGCAACGGCTGATCGATGACCAGCCAGGCCATGATCGCGGTGACCGCCGGGATGGCGAAGAAGAAGCGGCTCACCCGGGTGGTGTCCCAGCGCTGCAGCATCGTATTGAGCAGCAGGAACGCGCCCATGGAGTTGATCAGCACCATCCACACCATGGAACCGGCGAAGCGGCCGGGATCGGCGATGTGGAAGCTGCCGGTGAGCGCGGCCAGCAGGCCCGCGAAGGGTGCGCTGACGGCCACGTGCACGGCGGTCGCGGCGCGCGGATCCACGGTGGGGGTGAAGCGCTTCTGGTAGATCGTGCCCAGGCTCAGGCCCAGCAGCCCGACCACGCACAGCACCAGGCCCAGCACCGAGAACGTCGAATGATGGTCCAGCACGGCCAGTCCCACGCCCAGCCCGCCGACGCCGAAGCCCAGCCACTGGGTGCGGCTCACGGATTCGCCGAGGGCGCCCGCGAAGACGGCCATCACGACCGGGCTCAGGCCCTGCATCAGGGAGATGACGGCGGCGGTGACGTGCTCGTGCATGGCGGTGTAGAAGGCGCCGAACTGCACCATCTGCATGAGCAGTCCGGCGACCACCGTGTGGCCCAGCGTCTTTCCGCGCGGCCAGACCGCGCGCACGATCAGCGCGTAGGCGATGAGCAGCAGGCCGGCGATGCCGAAGCGGGCGAACAGCACCAGCATCGGCGGTGCGGCCCCGACGCCGATGATGCCGGCGATGAAGGCGCTGCTCCACATGAAGATGAGCGCCGGTGGGCCCGCCACCTCGAGAAGCCGGTTGTCCATGATCCCTCCAGATCGCTAACCGCTTTAGGTGGTTACTACCGTCGCACTCCATTGCGTAACCTGTCAAGGTGGTTACTATGGCGGCATGACCACGTTCGCCGATCCCCACCTGTTCGTCAGCGGCAACCTGGCGCTGAACTTCATCGGCACCCGGCAGGAACGCCGCACCACCGGCATCGAACTGCTCACCGGCGATGCGGAATTGGGGGAATGGGTGGTCGCCGCGGGCATCCTGGACACCGCGCCCGACTGCACCGGCGCGCTCGCCCCCGCCCTGCGCCTGCGCGAGGCCGCGTGGCGGATCATGCTGGCCACCCTGAACGGGGAACCGGCCGCCGACGCCGACCGCAGGCTGCTCAACCGGCACGCCCACGACGCGCCGCCCGAACTCACGCTGCGCGCCGACGGCACTGTTCAGCGCAGCGGGACCGTCGAGGCCGCGCTGGCGGCCGTCGCGCGCTCGGCCATCGAACTGCTCGGCGGCCCGGATCGCGAACGGCTCAAGGAGTGCGGGCGCGACGCCTGCACCCGCCTCTACCTGGACACCTCACGCGGCGGTTCGCGCCGGTGGTGCGATATGGCGGTCTGCGGAAACCGGGCCAAGAGCAAGGCCTTCCGCGTGCGCAATACCGAAGCGGCCCACTGACCGCATCCGCGCGCCGACGAACAGGAAGAAGAACATCAGCAGCAACGCGGCCCGGCCCCACACGCCGATCTGCACGATGTTCTGCTCGAACTCGGCATTGTGGCCCTGACCCAGGGCATAGAAGTAGCGGAAGACGCCGACGCCGATGCAGGCGTCGGCCATCAGGTAGGCGACCACCAGCCCCCAGGGCACCTCGAGCAGCACCAGGAACGGGATCAGCCACAGCGTGTACTGCGGCGAATGCACCTTGTGGAACAACAGGAATCCACACAGCATGGCGCCGCTGACGCCGATCCACGGATAGACGCCGGCCAGCTGATACCGCCGCCAGCCCAGGCAGCAGGCCACCACGAAGGTGATCAGAATCAGCAGCGGCGAGGCCACCGTCACCATGTCCTGGAACGAATTCTCCCCGGCGCGAGTGTTCGCGAACAGCGGGCGCAATCCCCAGTACCAGATGGAATTGGTGGTGATATCGGCCTGCCGCAATTGCTGGAAGGTGATCGAGGCGCGCCAGCCGTCGTATCCGGCGAGCGCGAACGGCAGATTGATCGCCACCACCGTGCCGATCGCGGTGGCCGCGACCATGAGCGCGCCGCGCACGTCGAATCGCTTCTCGCGCAAGGGGTGTTCACCGACCAGCACGTAAATCAGCAACGGCAGCACGAAGATTCCGGGATACAGCTTGAAACAGAAGCCGATCGCCAGGAATACCGCCGCGGCGATCGCCCGATCCCGCAGCGAATATCTCGTCAGCACCGTCATCACATAGAACGCGGCGACGGCCGTGGCGACCACCGGCAGTTCCCAATTGTGGAAGGCGTAGAGCACCAGCGGCGGCCCGGCCGCCCACAGCAGCGCCGCCGGACCGGCCATGCGGGCCAGCAGATAGGCGGTGAGCAGCGCGAACGGGGCCAGCAGCAGCGCCGAGTGCAGCAGGAAGTCGGCGTCGGTGTGGCTGCCGATGCCGCCGATCCACATGAACAGCCCGCTCAGCACCGGATACTCGACCGCGCCGCCGGTCAGCTGCCCGTCGGGGGTGATGTCGCCGGTTATATAGGGAAAGACGTGCTCGTCGATCCCGCGGCCCAGCCACAGGTACTGAATATCGGAGTAGCAGACATTCGAGTCCTTGATGACATCGAAGATCGCGCTGCGCCCGTACTCGTCGAATGCCCCGCCCGCACAGCGCGCCTTGTTCCAATAAGCGATCAGCAATGTGACGGCGCACACCAGCGTCGACCCGATCGCGATCATGCTCGGCCCATAAGGGAAACGGCCCGAATCGCGACGGCGAGAAACCAATTCGCTCACGACGGGTCGGTTCGACATGCGCCCCACCCTAGGCGCGCTCTCGGCGTGTTCGCTCGCTCAACTCCGGAACAGGCCCGATTTCGCTGCTCAAACCCGGTCATGTAGCCTTGTCGGGTTGCTGACGCAACGAACCCTCCTGCCCACGGACAGTCCGTGGGCCGTTCACAGTCCACAGGAGGTGATGAGGTCCGTGCGTCATTATGAAGTGATGGTCATTCTCGATCCGAGCCAGGACGAGCGCACCGTCGGCCCGAACCTGAACAACATGTTGAGTGTTGTCGGTGCCGAGGGCGGCAAGGTCAACAACGTTGACATCTGGGGTCGCCGTCGTCTCGCCTACGAGATCGCCAAGCAGGCCGAGGGCATCTACGCGGTCGTCGATCTGACCGCCAAGCCCGAGACCGTGAGCGAGCTCGATCGCCAGCTGGGCCTGAACGAGTCGGTGCTGCGCACCAAGGTGCTGCGCCTCGACAAGAAGTAAGTCCAGTCCTCCCGCAACGTCGCTCGTAAATCGTCGGTCCCTGTCTCTAGGCTGACTGGCAAACCGTGCTTTTGACAGTACGGGCGAGCGCATTGCGGACTGCACCGGAAAGCAGGAGGAACCATGGCCCAAGGCGACACGGTCATCACCGTCATCGGCAACTTGACGGCTGACCCCGAGCTTCGATTCACCCCCGCGGGAGCGGCCGTCGCGAACTTCACGGTCGCGTCGACTCCCCGTGTGTTCGACCGGAATTCCAATGAATGGAAGGACGGCGAGGCGCTTTTCCTGCGCTGCAACATCTGGCGTGAAGCTGCGGAGAATGTCGCCGAGAGCCTGACCCGTGGCTCGCGAGTGATCGTGAGCGGACGACTCAAGCAGCGCTCCTACGAAACCCGCGAGGGTGAGAAGCGCACGGTCGTCGAACTCGAGGTCGACGAGGTGGGTCCCTCCCTGCGGTACGCGACCGCGAAGGTCAACAAGACCACCCGTGGCGGTGGTGGCGGCGGCTTCGGCGGTGGCGGACAGGGCGGCGGCCAGCAAGGCGGCGGCTTCTCCGGTGGCGGTAACAGTGGCAGTGGTGGGGGTCGCGGCGGCCAGAGCGCCGGCGACGACCCGTGGGGCAGTGCCCCCGCGGCCGGCTCCTTCGGGGGCGGGCCGATGGACGACGAACCGCCGTTCTAGACAACGGCTTTCCCCGGAATCGCCCCGACGGTTGATTCCCATAATTACGGAGTTGAAAGACCATGGCCAAAGCACCGGCACGCGAAAAGGTGCTGAAGAAGAAGGCTTGCACCTTCTGCAAGGAAGACAAGGCCGGCAAGAAGAACAACACGGCCGGCGCGAAGATCGACTACAAGGACACCGCGCTGCTGCGCAAGTACGTGTCCGACCGTGGCAAGATCCGCGCGCGCCGGGTGACCGGCAACTGCGTCCAGCATCAGCGCGATATCGCTGTCGCCGTCAAGAACTCGCGTGAGGTGGCCCTGCTGCCTTACGTGTCCACCGCTCGCTGAGAAGGGAAGGCACAGAGATGAAGCTCATCCTCACCGCTGATGTCGACAACCTCGGTGCGCCCGGCGACACCGTGGAGGTCAAGGACGGCTACGGCCGCAACTTCCTGCTCCCGCGCGGCCTGGCCATCGTGGCCACTCGGGGCGCGCAGAAGCAGGTCGAGGGCATTCGCCGGGCGCAGGACGCCCGTCGCGTGCGCGACCTGGACCACGCCAACGAGCTGAAGCAGGCCCTCGAGGGTCTGTCCGGCGTGTCCCTGTCGGTCAAGACCGCGGGCACCGGCAAGCTCTTCGGTTCGGTCACCGCCGCCGACGTTGCCTCGGCCATCAAGGCCGCCGGTGGCCCGGTTGTAGACAAGCGCAGCATCGAGCTGCCGAAGGCCCACATCAAGAGCACCGGCAAGCACGGTGTCGTGGTGCACCTGCACCCGGATGTGGTCGCCAAGGTCGACCTGCAGGTCAACGCCGCCGAGTAATTCGGTTTGTCGGAGGTCACCTCCCCGGTGGGGGGTGACCTCCGATTTCTTTTGTTTGCCCAGTAGTGGCTGATCCTCCGGTGCGAGTGTCCCGGCGGGCCGCGCGAAGGTGTCTCGACGAGGCATCCGCATGCATGACCCGCGATGTTCGCCCGGGTTGTGGATTGCTCAGCAAACCAACCATTCTCGTTGTGTGCTGGGTCACACGTGCGTGACCGTCCGTTTACCCAACACGCCCGGACGTTACCGTCCAGCGACACGCCGCACCGAATTGATCCACAGTTGCGCACAATGAGAATTCGGCCACTACCAGCACATTGATGTGTTCCGCCGACTGTTGTCCCCAAGTTCTCCACAGGGGGTGCACAACAGTCGGTGAACAATACCCACGTTATCCACAGGTGTGTGCACAGCTCGGTTTGGCGGGTGCCCGCCCGGTCGCCTAGGTTCGCATTCGAATGTCGTGACCACAGTCCGGGGACGGCTCGACTCCGTATATCCAGCGCCCACCACCACGGGTTTGCCACCGCGCCTTCATGACTGGCGTGTCGGCTCCGCGTGGCGGTCCGAACATGTCGGTGCGCAGGCGTAAAACGGGTCATGCACGTCGTTCCGGGCGCGAGGAGAGAGGACGGTCGAGCCTGATGGCAGTCATCGACGATCGCGGCCACGACGATCACGGACCCTCCGACTACCCGCCCGATGCCCCCGGCGAGGATTTCGGCCGCCAGCCACCCCACGACATGGCCGCCGAACAGTCCGTCCTCGGCGGCATGCTGCTGTCCAAGGACGCCATCGCCGACGTCATCGAGGTGATCCGCCCCGGTGACTTCTACCGCCCCGCACACCAGGCCGTCTACGACGCCATCCTCGACCTCTACGGCCGCGGCGAACCCGCCGACCCGGTGACCGTCGCCGCCACCCTCGACCGCAAGGGCGAACTCAAACGCATCGGCGGCGCACCGTATCTCGTCACCCTCACCCAAACGGTCCCCACCGCCGCCAACGCCGGCTACTACGCCGAAATCGTCGCGGAGAAGTCCGTCCTCCGCCGCCTCGTAGAGGCCGGCACCCGAATCGTCCAATACGGCTACGCCGGCGCCGACGGCCAAGACGTAGCCGAGGTCGTAGACCGAGCCCAAGCCGAACTCTACGACGTAACCGAACGCCGCTCCTCCGAAGACTTCGCCCCCCTCACCGACATCCTCCAGCCGACGATGGACGAACTCGACTCCATCGCCTCCCGAGGCGGCATCTCCCTAGGCGTACCAACCGGTTTCACCGAACTAGACGAAATCACCAACGGCCTCCACCCAGGCCAGATGATCATCGTCGCGGCTCGACCCGGCGTGGGAAAAAGTACGCTCGGTATGGATTTCATGCGCAGCTGCTCCATCAAGCACGGCATGGCCAGCGTCATCTTCTCCCTCGAAATGAGCCGCACCGAAATCGTCATGCGCCTCCTATCCGCGGAGGCGAAGATCAAGCTGGGCGATATGCGTTCGGGCCGCATGAGCGACGACGACTGGACCAAACTCGCCCGCCGCATGAGCGAGATCTCGGAAGCCCCGCTGTTCGTGGACGATTCCCCGAACCTCACCATGATGGAAATCCGAGCCAAGGCCCGCCGCCTCAAGCAGCGCCACGACCTCCGCCTCATCGTCGTCGACTACCTCCAGCTGATGAGCTCCGGCAAAAAGGTCGAATCCCGCCAGCAGGAAGTCTCGGAATTCTCCCGAAGCCTGAAACTGATGGCGAAGGAACTAGAGGTCCCGGTAATCGCAATCTCCCAGCTCAACCGTGGTCCCGAACAGCGAACCGACAAACGCCCCATGGTGTCCGATCTTCGCGAATCGGGATCCCTAGAACAGGACGCGGATATGGTCATCCTTTTGCATCGGCCTGATGCATTCGAACGGGATGATCCGCGTGGTGGCGAAGCCGACCTCATTCTCGGCAAACACCGAAACGGCCCCACCGCGACGATTACCGTTGCCCACCAGCTGCATTTGAGTCGATTCGTCGATATGGCACGGGGTTGATACATTTCGCGTGTTTCGAACGCGGATTCGAGTTACAGTCGATGGGTGCAGACGAACCAAGCTCCTGATGAAGCAAATGGTAAGTGCACCAACACCTTCAAATCCTACCGACCGTGCGGTCTACCGGCTGCCGCGCGAATTGCGCGCGCCGACAACGGAACATTCGTATCGCTGGAAACCTTGATGCACAGCGGTGAGCGACCACTGGTGTGGTCTCTCGACGAATATAAGCGGTTCGTTGCCCGGCCCATTTCGGAGATCTCCACTGGCGGCCACGGGACGATCTTCCAGGTGCGCTTGGCCTCCGGTCGGAGTATCGACGCCGCGGCGGCGGCGCGAATGCTGACTATAGACGGCTGGAAGCGGGTGGCGGACCTCGCGACCGACGACCGCATTGCCATACCGCGTTGGATTCCACATACCTTGGACACCAACGAGATGCCCCACTCAGAGGTTGTTCTGCTGGCGCACATGATCGGCGACGGCTCGTTCGTGAAGCGCCAGCCCATTCGCTACGCGAGCGTGGACGAGGAGAACCTCGCCGCTGTGGCGGAAGCCGCCACGCACTTCGGTATCACCGCCGTACGCGACGACTACGCAGCAGCAAAGGTAACCAGTCTGCGGTTGCCGGCGCCCTACCGACTTGCCAGAGGCAAACGTAATCCGATCGCAGCATGGCTCGACGAGCTCGGATTGTTCGGCCTCCGTAGTTACGAGAAGTTCGTTCCAGAAAGGATTTTCGCGCTCCCAACGGAACAGATCGCGATCTTTCTCCGTCATCTCTGGGCTACTGACGGTTCCATCCACTGGGATGAAGCTGGGCGACAAGTTCGGATCTACTACACCTCGACCAGCCTGCGTTTGATTCACGACGTCGCGAACCTCTTACTCCGGCTGGGAGTCCACAGCCGCATCAGGCTCGTGCCGAAGGCCGGTTTTCGTGACTGCTGGCATCTCAAGATTGATGGTGGGGAGAACCAAACGACCTTCCTGCAAGACATTGGCGCGCATGGTGCCCGGGGTGTCGCCGGTGAGGCATGTCTGGCTGAGCTTGACACCATGACGTTCAACCCGAACGTGGACACAATCCCCAAGGAGATCTGGGACCGAGTGCGGGAATTGCTGCCAGCACGCAACATCACCCATCGCGAGTTTCAGTCCGCCATGGGATCCAAATTCTGTGGTTCCACCATGTGGAAGCACTCGCCCAGCCGTGAACGACTGGCTCGCGCCGCACACATCTTGGATGCACCCGAACTCTCAATGCTCTGCATCAACGACATCTTTTGGGACCGAATCACCAAGATCACCTGCCTCGGCAAGCAAGAGGTGTTCTCGGTATCCGTGTCCGGCACCGAAAATCTGGTGGCAGACAGTGTTTCGGTCTATGCCGGGTCGTAGGTCAGCCGATGTTGGCGGAGAGGGAAGGGAGCATTCGGTAGGCCTCGTCTTGCCAGTTGTTCCAGGCGTGGATGCCGTACTCGGGGAAGGAGTAGTCGACGTTTGTTGCGCCCAGGGTGGCCATGCGGACTTGGAAGGCTCGGGTGTTGGCCAGGGCCAGGGCTTCCAGGGCCATGCCGTTGACGGTGCCCATGTTGGGGCCGTCCATGGCGGTGGGGCGGCCGGAGGCGGCGGAGACGTAGAGGCGGGTGCCGTTGCCCACCAGGCGGGGTGCGAAGACGAAGGGTCCATGTGCAGCCACTGCGGGCCCCAGGGCGGGGCCATGGAGTCGACGTTGTAGCCGCCGGCGTCGATCATGGCCAGGCGGATGGCTTCTCGCATGCCGGGGGCGGAGATGTTGAGGTAGCCGGAGAAGGCGCCGGCGAAGGAGAACTGGTCGGGGTGGTAGGCGGCGAGGGTGAGGGCCGCGCTACCGCCCATGGAGAGGCCGAAGACGCCGTTGCGATTGGGGTTGAAGCCCAGGCGATCTCGCAGGGCCCAGCGAAGATCGTTGGTGAGGAAGGATTCCCAGGTGTAGCGGTAGCTCTTGCCGGGGCCGCCGGAGAGGGCGTCGGTCGCGCCGGAGCCGGTGTTCGCGGAGCCGGTGCCGGGCGGAATGCCGAAGAAGGAGCTGGGGGCGTTCCAGTCGGCGTAGAAACTGGACTGACCACCTACCGGCATGACCACATTGATGTTGGCCGCCGCCATAGCTTCCGCGACATTGGTCTCGATTTCCCAGCCGTTGAGGTCCTCCCGGGCCCGCATGCCATCGAGGGCATAGACGACCCGGTTGGTATTGCCGTCAGCGGCGCGCAGCACGCGAGTTTTGATGGGCCCCATGGCGGAATCGACCCAGAAATCGAAGGCGGCCGGATCGAAGGCCGCCGACGCCGTTGCGCCACCGCCGGATACGGCGACAACCAGCGGTGCGACCAATGCCACGATCAGGGCCAGCACGCTTCGGATCGATCTCATCATCAGGTCCTCTCGCTCGAGCGGGCGAAAAAGCGGCGCGACGACGGGGGCAGTTCCCGTCGTCACGCTCGCTCGAAGTACCTATCGTCCGCTTCGGCGGTTTCGTTGCTGAAAATTAGCGACAATCTTTCGAAGTGATCCGTACTCGCAGGTCAGCCACCCGAAATCCACTGAAAGTCGCCCTCGGAACCAGGGTTTGCGCCAGAAATCAGGGAAACCGGAGGATAGCGGGCGGCCGAACTGGCCCGCTTTGCCTGATTGTCGATCACCGCGGCCGCGTGCGGGGTTACCGTCGATCTATGACCCTTAGTGGGAGAGGTCGTATCGCTCGGACGGGGGCGGTCGCGGCGGCGGCCGCGCTGGTCGCCGCGGGGTGTGGAAGCGGTGGGGAAAATTCGACGACGCCGACCGCGAGCAGTTGGCCGCCGGCGGGCGGGCGCGGCTCGTGCGCGGTGGACAAGCAGGAGAACGTGCCCGCTACCATGCGGGACGGCGTGGTGTTGAAATCCGATGTGTACAAGCCGAAGACCTCGGATTCGGTGCCCGTGATCCTCATGCGCACGCAGTACGGGAAGGCCGCGGCGCAGGTTCAGCCCTACCGGTATCAGACGCCGGATTGGTTCGCTTCGCACTGCTATCTGGTTGTGGTGCAGGACATTCGGGGGCAGGGCGCATCATCCGGGAACTTCACCGAGTTCGGGAACGATCTGAACGACGGGTACGACTCGGTCGAGTGGGCGGCCGGGCTGCCCGGGTCGAATGGCAAGGTGGGGATGTACGGGTCGTCGTATGTCGGTGCGACGCAATGGCTTGCGGCCGTCACCGCGCCACCGCACCTGACCACCATCGTTCCGGCCAATACGTCCTCGGACTATTACGACGGCTGGAATTACGAGGGCGGCGCGTTCCGGCTGGCATTCGTCGAGCCGTGGGCGATGGGGACCATCGGAACGAGCGCGGCGGTGAATCGAGGGGATACCGGGACCGCCAAACAGCTCGCCGCCGATGAGGCCGATTACTCGCGGTGGCTGGGTTTCCGTCCGTATCAACAGTTTCCGCCGCTACATCCGGGCGATCCGACGATCGCGCCGTGGTTCTACGATTGGATCGCGCATTCCACTCGCGATGACTATTGGAAGCAGTGGAGCATTCGGGACAGATACGCGAATGTCAAAGTCCCCGTACTGAATTTCGAGGGCTGGTACGACGCGTTCCTCGCGGGCGGGGTGGAGAATTTCGCCGGGATGGTCGCGAACGGCGGCACGCCCGAGGCGCGGGCCGGACAGCGGCTGGTGCTGGGCCCATGGGATCACCTCGGATGGGGGCGCGCGGACACCAATATCACGACGCCCATGTTGTCCACCGGCGGCGAGGCGGCCGACAGCCCGATCAACGACCTCATGCTGGCCTGGTACGACCACTTCCTGAAGGGCAAGGACAACAAGGTTTCCGGGCAGCCGGTGGTCGACTACTTCCTCATGGGCGCCAATAAGTGGAAGTCGGCGTCGGCGTGGCCGCTGCCGAACACCCGATGGACCACCTACTACCTGTCGGGCAAGGGCGCCAGCACCCTTCAGGGCCGTCTCGGTCAGCTCACCACCGATGCCCCGAAGGACCCGCAGGAGCCCGACCGCTACGTGTACGACCCGCTCAATCCCGTGCCCAGCGCGGGCGGGCACTCCTGCTGCGGCGCGTCGACCGGGCCGCAGGGGCCGGTGGACCAGTACGTGGTGGAGCAGCGCTCGGATGTGCTGACCTACACCACCGCGCCCATGGCCTCCGATACCGAACTCACCGGCCCGATCCGGATGACGCTGTGGGCCGCCTCGACCGCGCCCGACACCGACTTCACCGCGAAGCTGGTGGCGGTGGCCCCGGACGGTTCCACCATGAACCTCAACAACGGCATCATTCGCGCCGCGTTCCGGGATTCGCTGGAGCATCCGTCACCGATAGTGCCGGGGCAGCCCTACAAGTACTCGATCGACATCTGGCCGACCAGCTATCTGGTGAAGGCGGGATACAAGATCAGGGTCGAGGTCTCGAGCAGCGATTTCCCGCAGTTCGCGCCCAATCCGAATACCGGTGATCCGTTCGGGCTGAACACGAATACACAGATCGCGACCCAAACCATCTACCACGATCCGGACCACCCCTCGGCACTGGTTTTGCCGATCATTCCGGCGGGCGACGCGGGAAGTTCACGATTCCCGATGGAGCACTGACATATTCGGCTACGAGCATGACCGTGGCCGGGCTTCCCGAGGATTGTCCGCCCCAATCGGGAAGCGCCGGCCACTGACAGACTAATAGCCACCGGAACGCCTCCCTACACCGCCGAGGACGGGGCTACTGTCACCGAGTGGGTTTCGAGGTGCGTGTCGATACCGCGGGTGCGGTCGAGATCGTCAGAGCGGCAGCCCGGTTCGGCTGGCGCTGGGGCTCCGGAAATGTCTCGGAATTCTCCCGACTGGTCGGATGGAGTAGTCCGCAACCGGTGGGAACGCTGCGCGACGGCCCCGTTTTCTCCCGCACCGGACTGTCCGTGTGGTGGGACTCGGCCATGTTCTGGGGCAGCGAACGCGGCCTCGACCATGTGCGCGTCACCATCTCCGACTGTCCCCCGCCCACCGACTCCGGCAGCCGGGAACTCCTGGACGCCGCGCTGGCCGAGGCCGTCGCCGCCCTCACCGCGCACTGGGGCGAACCCGAGGCCGCCGATGCCGGACCGGCCGAAGGGGTGGCGTGGCGGTTCGCGAATGTCTTCGCGGGCTTGACCATCGGCGTCGACACCGTGGATCTGCTGCTCATCAATCCGATGGCGCAACGGTATTGGATGGACCGCCGCCACGAGATCGCCCGCCGCCGCACCGCCGCGGGTGGCTGGATGCGCCTCGCCGAGAGCCTGGCCGGATTCCTCGAGACGCTGCCCGTGGACGGGCGACTGGTGCTCACCCTGCCGGGCGGGCGGTTCATCCAGTTCGAGGCCGGACCCGAACAGCTCACCGGAGAACTGGCCCGCAGCGAATTCGTCGACCCCACCTGGCGCTACACCCCCGAGATCGAGCAGGCGCTGATCGACCAGGGCTGGACGCCGCCGCGCGAAGCCAATTGGACGCGTGCCCTTTCCCGGCGCGCGGGCAGCGTCGCCATGAGCGGGCTGGCCTTGCGCATCGTCGAGGCCCTGCGCACCATCGGCGCGACCGCCATCACCGATCTGGTCGCCGACGCCTGGGTCGAGGGCGGCCCCGATCTCGAGGTGACGCCGCTGGGCGTGCCGCCGCATCCCACCTCCCGTACCCAGCGCGCCGAATTCCTGCGCAATCACGCCGCCTACGAATTCGACGCCGGACCGCTGCGGGTGGACGTGCCCGCCGGGATCGAGATCGCCCGCGCCGCCCGCGGCTTCGACTGGACCTGGACCCGCGCCGACCTCGCCGGTTTCACCGCCGCCTCGGGCTGGAAACCGGTGCACGACAGCGCTTCCGGCGAACGTACCGTCTGGGCCGACACCGACCTACGGGTGGACGATCCACGCGCCCGCTTCTGTTTCGACGGCGACCGCCTGGAAGCGGTCTGCGTCACCCTCAGCGACAGCATCGAATCCTTCCTCTACGACGAGGGCCTGCCCGCCGAGGTCCGCGAGCAGCGCACCGCCGCGTACGCCCGGGCGCTGGACGGCTTCCGCGCCGAATTCGGCCTGCCGCGGCACGGGGTGCTCGGCCACGCGCACGGGGCGGCCTGGCAGAGCCCGGGTCTCACCATGGGATTGGTCACCGAGGCCGACACGGTGGAGCTCTACCTGGTGCCCCCTGGCGACCGCGACCGCCGGCTCATCATCGAGCAGCAGCGCGCCGCGCACCGGGCCCGGGACCGCGAATGGGCGCAGTTCTTCGAGGAATTGGCCGGGCTCATCGCCGATCTCGGCGAGACCGGACAGCTCACCGTCGACGCCGGGGACCCGCATCGCGCCCGCATCGACCGCGATCACGAACAGCTGCGCCTGGAACTGGCCAGCGCCACCGCCCGCGCGCTCTCGCCGCGCGTACTCAAGCTCATGCTGCGCGACGGCTGGCAGCATCCAGATCATCGATATCCATTGTGGCGCATTGGTATCCGCCTACCCGCCCTGCACCGTGATCTGCGTCGCCTGGCCCGGCTGGCGGTGCTGCCGCTGCAAACCCTGATGCCGCCGCAGGCCCCGGTGCGGGTGCTGTTGAACGGACTGGATCAGCCGGTGCGCTCACCGTCCACCGGATCGATCGGGGGCGGTCCGGCGCCTATGGTCGAACCATGATCGAAACCGAGGACATGGTCGTCACCCGGACCGCCTACGACGAGGTAGCCGAGCTGTACACAACGCTGTTCCAGCGGCAGTTGCAGGACAATCCATTCGACCGGCTGATGATCGACGCGTTCGCGGAAACCGTGTGGGACAGCGGGACCGGCCCGGTGGCCGATATCGGCTGCGGGCCCGGCCGGGTCACCGGTCACCTCGCGGCGGCCGGGCTGGAGATGACCGGCCTCGACCTGTCCCCGGAGATGATCCGCCTGGCCCGGGAGCTGTACCCGGACATCCCGTTCGCGGTCGGGCCGATGGAGCGGCTGCCGTTCGAGGATGCCGCGCTGGCCGGAATCGTGGCCTGGTACTCCATCATTCACATTCCACCGGCGCGGGTGCCCGCGGTGCTGAGTGAGTTCGCACGCGTGCTGCGGCCGGGCGGGCATGCGCTGTTCGGCTTCCAGGCCGCCGACGAGCCCACGGGCGTCACGGAATACGCGCACCAGGTCGCCCCGTCCTTCCGCTGGGCGCCGGATACCTTCGCGGAAATGCTGGCGGCCAACGGTTTCCGAGCCACCGCCAAGTTCTTCCGTGAGGCGCGTCCCGATGAGCGCACCCCGCAGGGGATGGTGCTCGCCGTCCGGATCTGACCCGGTCAGGACCTGACCGGCTCCGGGTCCCGCGCAGCGCGTTCGTCGAATTCGGTTCGCGAGGCGGTGATCTCATCCGCGTGCCGCAGCGCCCACTGCCCCATGGCGTGGGTGATCTGCCCGAGGTCGGCGCCGAGGTCGGTCAGGGTGTACTCCACCCGGGGCGGCACCGTCGGATACACGGTGCGCCGCACCAGCCCGTCGCGCTCCAGATCGCGCAGGGTGCGGGTGAGCACCTTCTGGGTGATGCCGTCGAGGCGGCGGCGCAGTTCGTTGAAGCGGATCGGGCCGCCCTCCTTGCGCAGCGTGCCCAGCACCAGCAGCACCCACTTGTCCGCGAGCACCGCGAGAATGTCGCGGGCGGGGCAGCGCCGGAGGTAACTTTCCACCAGATTTCCGGATGGCTCCCAGTCAGGGGTGGTATCCATGAGGTACCTCGGGATCAAAATAGTGCCTTCTTCCGATTGGATACTACCCGGCGCAGGATCGAAATCATGAAGACGATCACGCAGCGCACCCTCGGCGGACCCGATGTTCTGGAGACGGTGGAGGTCGACATTCCGCGGCCCGGCCCGGGTGAGGTATTGGTCCGGGTGGCGGCCACGTCGATCAATGCGGCCGACTGGAAGCTGCGCAAAGGTGAGGTCACCAAGCTGGGGCCGCCGCCGTTCACACTCGGCTTCGATCTGTCGGGTGTGGTGACCGGGATCGGTGCGGACGTCACCGAATTCGCGCCCGGTGACGAGGTTTTCGGCAATGCGGTGAGCCGAAACGGGGCATACGCCGAATATGTCGTGACACCTGCGGGATTCCTCGCGCACAAACCGGAGGCGCTCGATCACGTGCACGCCGCCGCCCTGCCGACGGCCGTGCTCACCGCCTGGCAGGCATTGACCGAAGTGCAAGCGGGCCAACGGGTTCTGGTGCACGCGGCGGCGGGCGGCGTGGGCCATCTGGCCGTGCAGATCGCGAAGGTGCGCGGCGCGTATGTGATCGGCACCGCCCGCGCCGCCAATCACGAGTTCCTGCGCAGCCTGGGCGCGGACGAGCTGATCGATTACACGACAACCGATTTCACCACCGCCGTCGATCCCGTGTACGTCGCGTTCGATCTGGTCGGCGGCGACTACTCCGAGCGGTCGCTGCGCGTGCTCACGCCGAACGGCCGCGTCATCGACGCCCAGGGCGAGGAACCCCTCGCCGATCCCCGCTATCACCGCCACTACTTCCACCCGTCCGGCGCGGACCTGTCCGAGATCGCCGCGCTCGTCACGGCCGGGCGGCTGCGCGGCGAGATCGACCGCGTGCTGTCCCTGGCCGATGTCGCCGAGGCCCACAAGCTCAGCGAATCCGGCCGGGTGCGCGGCAAGATCGTGCTCACACCCTGGACCTAGGCACGGGCGATCCGGCCATCGGGACACCTGGTGCGCGATCCGCCGCGCGGGCATACCGTCGCGAGGAGACCGCGTGTACAAGGGAGTAACGGTGACGGACTGGATCGAAGAAGTCGATGTCCTGGTGGCAGGGTCGGGCGGCGGCCTGGCCGGGGCCTACACGGCGGCCCGTGAGGGATTGCGCGTGGCGGTCGTCGAGGCCACCGACAAGTTCGGCGGCACCACTTCGTATTCGGGTGGCGGCGGCCTCTGGTTCCCGTGCAACCCGGTGCTGAAGCGCGCGGGCGTGGACGACACCGTCGAGGACGCGCTCACCTACTTCCGGTCCGTCGTCGGCGACCGCACCCCGGCCGAGTTGCAGGAGACCTACGTCCGCAAGGGCGCGAAGGTCATCGAATACCTCGAAGCCGATGAGGCTTTCAAGTTCCAGATGTTCCCGTGGCCCGACTATTTCGGTAAGGCCCCCAAGGCCCGCACCGACGGCAAGCGGCACATCGTGCCCGCGCCGTTGAAGGCCGCCAAGCTGGGCGAGCTGAGCCGGTCGGTGCGCGGCCCGCTGGGCACCGACCGCAACGGCGAGCCGCAGCCGGACTATCTGATCGGCGGGCGCGCCCTGGTCGGCCGATTCCTGCTGGGCCTGGCCAAGTACCCGAACGCCTCGCTGTACCTGAACACCCCGCTGGTCGAGCTGGTGACCGAGGACGGCGCGGTGGTCGGCGCGATCGTCGAACGCGACGGGCAGCGCGTGGCCATCCGGGCGCGCAAGGGTGTGCTGCTGGCCGCGGGCGGCTTCGAGGGCAATGACGAACTGCGGCAGCGCTACGGTGTGCCCGGCGTCGCCCGGGACACCATGGGGCCGTACGGAAATCAGGGCAAGGCGCACGAGGCGGGCATCGCGGTGGGCGCGGACACCGATCTGATGGATCAGGCGTGGTGGTCGCCGGGCCTGATCCATCCGGACGGGCGCGCGGCCTTCGCGCTGTGGTTCACCGGCGGCATCTTCGTCAACCAGGCCGGTGAGCGGTTCGTCAACGAGTCCGCGTCCTACGACCGGCTCGGCCGCGACATCATCGAGCACCTGAACGCCGGTTCGGCCACGCTGCCGTTCTGGATGATCTACGACGACGCCGAAGGGCTGGTGCCGCCCATCAAGGCCAGCAATGTGCCGATGGTCGAGGCCGAGCGCTATGTCGAGGCGGGCCTGTGGAAGACCGCCGACACTCTCGAGGAGCTGGCGGCCGAAATCGGTGTCCCTGCCGAGGCTTTGACCGCCACCGTCACCCGCTTCAACAAGTTCGCCGCCGACGGCGTGGACCCGGACTTCGGCCGGGGCGACGAGGCCTACGATCGCGCCTTCTCCAATGGCGAACCCCCGCTCGCGCCGATCGTGAAGGGCCCGTTCCACGCCGCCGCCTTCGGCATCTCCGACCTGGGCACCAAGGGCGGCCTGCGCACCGACACCGCGGCACGCGTGCTGAACGAAGCGGGCGATCCGATCCCGGGCCTGTACGCCGCGGGCAACACCATGGCCGCCGTGAGCGGCACCGTCTACCCCGGCGGCGGCAACCCGATCGGCGCGTCGGTCCTGTTCAGCCACCTGGCCGCGCTCGACATGAGCACCCGCTAGCCCCGTTCGCCGCCCGAAGTGTGATGCGATGGGCGGCATGACGCGAGCTGCTTACGACGTGATCGTGGTGGGCGGCGGCCACAACGGGTTGGTGGCCGCCGCGTACCTGGCCCGGGCCGGGCGTTCGGTGCTGGTACTCGAACGCGCGGACCACACCGGCGGGGCGGCCGTGTCCGAGCGGGCGTTCCCGGGCTTCGACGCGCGGCTGTCGCGCTACTCGTATCTGGTGAGCCTGCTGCCCGAACGCATTGTGCGGGACCTGGATCTGAGCTTCGAGACCCGCAAGCGGCGTATCTCGTCGTACACGCCGATCGGCGATACCGGCCTGCTGGTGGACAACGGTTCCGAGGCCGCCACCCGCGCCAGCTTCGCCCACGTCACCGGCTCCGAGCGCGATTACGCCGCCTGGCAGGACTTCTACGCCATGACCGGGCGGCTGGCCGAGCGCGTCTTCCCGACCCTGACCCAGCCGCTGCCCACCCGCGACGAATTGCGGCGCGCCGTCGACGATTCCGCCGCCTGGGAAGCGATCTTCGAACGGCCGCTGGGCGAGACGGTGGAGGCGCGGTTCGCCGACGACACCGTGCGCGGAGTGGTGCTCACCGACGCGCTCATCGGCACGTTCACCCATGCCCATGACCCGTCGCTGCTGCAGAACCGCTGCTTCCTCTACCACGTGATCGGCGGCGGCACCGGCGACTGGAACGTCCCGGTCGGCGGCATGGGCGCGCTGACCGACGCGCTCGCGGCGGCCGCCCGCGCGGCCGGGGCCGAGATCCGCACCGGATGCACCGTCACCGGCATCGAAACCGACGGGGCCACAGCGGAAGTAAGCTTCGTCCACGGTGAGCTCGAGCAATCGGCGTCCGCGCGGCACGTGTTGGTGAACGCCGCGCCGTATGTGCTGGCGGGACTGCTTGGCGAGTCCGCCGAGAAGCCCGAGGGCGCCCAGCTGAAGATCAACATGCTGCTGCGCCGTTTACCGAAACTCCGTGACCCGCAGGTGGATCCGCGTACCGCCTTCGCCGGTACCTTCCACATCGCCGAATCCGCGACCCAGCTCGAACACGCCTACCGCGAGGCCGCCGCGGGACGGACGCCGTCGGCCCCGCCCTCGGAGATCTACTGCCACACCCTGACCGACCCGTCGATCCTGGCGCCGGACCTCATCGAGCGCGGCTTCCACACCCTCACCCTGTTCGGTCTGCACACTCCCGCAAGCCTTTTCGCTGGTGATCCGCGCGGCACCAAGGACCGTCTCGTGGATGACACCCTGGCCCAACTGGATTCGGTCCTGGCCGAACCCATCCGCGACTGCCTGGCCCTCGACGGCGAGGGCAACCCCTGCCTCGAGGCCCGCACCCCGCTCGAACTCGAGCGCGAGATCAGCATGCCCGGCGGCCATATCTTCCACGGCGACTTGGCCTTTCCCTACCGCGACGACTCCGACGACAGCCCCGCCGCACGCTGGGGCGTCGCCACCGGCCAGCGCAATATCCTGCTGTGCGGCGCGGGCGCGGTGCGCGGCGGCGGAGTCAGCGGCATCGGCGGCCACAACGCCGCCATGGCCGTCCTCGAACAGGGCTAATCGAGTCCGCCGTGCTCGGCGTCCCAGCGGGCCCGGGCCGCGGCGACCCCGTCCATGTGCGCCCGGGACCACTCGGCCAGATAGAACGCGACTTCCGCGAGGCTCTCGCCCGATTCGGTGAGCCGGTATTCCACCTGCGGGGGAATCGTCGGGTAGGCGGTGCGCTCCAGAAACCCGTCGCGCCATAGCCTTTTCGTGGTCAGGGTCAGCATGCGTTGGGAGATGCCGGGCAGGGCTCGCTGCAGTTCGCCGAATCGCCGGGTGCCCTTGCGCAATTCGGCCAGTACCAGGACCGTCCATTTGTCGCCGAGCCGGTCGAGGGTGTCGCGGATGCCGCAGTTGTCATCGCCACAGGGCCCGGCGGGAATAGGGTCCGCGACCTCTTCGGTAACAACGGTGTTCGTGAGTGACAGCAAAGTGCCTTCTTCCCGGGCCGTCGCGATGGCCGGATGCTCGGTCAGGTCGATATTCACGACATGGACAACGCAGGAAGTGGTTCGAATGATTCTGGTAACCGGTGTTTCGGGAGCCCTGGGCGGACTGGTGCTGGCGGGGCTGCGCGCCCAGCCGGATCTGGAGGTGCTGGCGGGCAGCAGCTCCGGCGACGGCGAGGCCGTGCGCCGCCTCGACTTCGACGATCCCGCCACGCTCGCGGCGGGACTCGACGGTGTGGATGTGCTGGTGTTCGTCTCCGCCGGATACGCCGAGGACGATGTGGTGTTCGCCCGCCACGGCGCGCTGGTCGCGGCCGCCGCGCCCGCGGGCGTGCGGCACGTGATCTACACCAGCCTGTCCGCCTCGGCGCACTACACCTCCATCTCGGTCCCGCATCTGTGGACCGAGAAGCGGTTGGCCGCGGCGCCTTTCGACGTCACGGTGTTGCGCAACGGCTTCTACAGCGAACTGACCGTGGGTCTGGCCGCGGACGCCGTCGAATCCGCCGCCGCCACCGGCGTTTTCGCCGCGCCGTTCGGGACCGGGCGGATCTCCGGAGCCTCGCGGCAGGACCTGGCGGAGGTGGCGGTCCGGGTGGCCGCCGAGACCGAGCGCGCACTGAAGGCCGACGAGGTCAGCCCGCACGCCGGTCGCACCTACGAGCTCGAGGGCGTGGACTCGCTCGACGGCATCGAGATCGCCGAGCTACTGAGCGAATCCCTCGGCCGCCCGGTGGAATACCGCGATGTCTCGCTCTCCGATCTGCGCACGGGCCTGCTCGCCGGTGATCTGGACGCCTATCGGATCGGGCACAGCGTGTCGCTGTTCGCCAACCTGAAGGCAGGTTTCCTGCACGCCACGAGCAGCGATCTGCCCGCCCTGCTGCCGACCGCACCGCGCTCGATCCGCGCGGCGCTGGCCGCCGCGCTCAGTGCCGCGGCAGTTCCTGCGTGACCCGCCACAACCGGCGCGGCAGTTCGCCCTCCTCGAACGAATACCGTTCGCGCAGATCCCATCCCAGGGCGAGGGTGTCGACCAGTTCGGCGGTGAAGAAGTGGACGGCGAATCCGCCGTGTTCGTAGATGTAGTCGCCGAGCGCCTTGCCGGTGCCGAAGTGGGCATCGTCGGTATTGCGGACGGTGTAGACGAATACGCCGCCGGGTTTGAGCACCCGGCGCACCTCGGCGACCAGGTCGCGGATCTCCTGGGTGCTGAGGTTCATGCACAGCAGCATGTGCGCGTAGACGGCGTCCACGCTGCGGTAGGGGAGCGGAATCGGCTGTCGGACATCGTGTTCCAGGGTGCTGACCTGATCGCCGAGTCCGGCCGCCTCCGCCCGCTCCCGCAATTGGGCCAGGGCGATGGCGCTGAAGTCCGCGGCCGTCACCCGAAATCCCCGGCGGGCCAGATAGATTGCGTCCCGGCCGTGCCCGGAGCCCAGCTCCAGCACATCGACCGCACCGGACTTCCGGAAGGCGTCCGCGGCGTACACGGCGGCCGCCGAGGGCTCCTCGCCGTACATGCCCGGATGCTCCCGGTAGGTGCGCTGCCAGTGCTCGTGCTGGTCGCTCATGCACCCATCATGTCCGACCGGACGGCTAGGAAGTGCGGCGACCGTCCGCACTGTGCGAACCGCCCATGATGTCGGAGCAGCAGCGAATGAAGTACCGCATCACCGGATCCGCCTCGGAGGCGTCCGGCCACACCACCGCCACCCGGGTCGGGCCGATGCCGTGCACCGGCCGGAACACCACGCCCGGGTACTCGGTGCGCGCGGTGGAGGCGGGGGTGAAGCTCACCCCGAACCCATTGGCGATGGCGCGCAGCCACTCCTCGGTGCTGCGGGCGATGGCCCCGATGATGGCGGTGTCCGCGGGCCGCGCGTCCAACCCCATCCAATAGTCGCGCCACCAGCCGGTTTCCGCGGGCGAGGCGACATACGGCTCGTCCCACAGCTCGCGGAAGGCGATATCGTCGCGCTCGGCCAGCGGATGGTCCTGGGCCAGCGCGATCCAGCGCGGTTCGGCGAACAGCTCCCGCAGGTGGTACTCCTCCTGACCGGGAAAGGGCAGGCGCAGCAGGGCCACATCCACATCGCCCTCGTCGAGCCCGGCGGTCGGATCGGTCCAGCCGCCCTGGTGGATATCGACCTGCCAGTCCGGGTGCAGGCGGTGGAAGACCCGGATGATCTCCGGGATGTGCGCGTCGGCGGCGCTGTTCACGCAGCCCAGCCGCAGCACCCGGGAGGCGCGGCTGGCATCGCTCTTGGTGTCGCGCAGTATCCGGTCCCACGAGGCCAGCAGGTCCGGGACCTGTTCGGACAGCACCTTTCCCGCCGCGGTCAGCGTCCAGCCGGCGCGGGACCGGATGAACAGTTCCACACCCAGCTGCTGTTCCAGCTGTTTGATCTGGGTCGCCAGCGCGGGCTGCGCGACATGCAGTCGCGCGGCCGCCCGCGGCAGGTTCTCCGCATCCGCGACTGCCAGGAAGTAACGCAGCAGTCGCGTGTCGATATCCATGCCACCAGGTTAGGAACAGGGCAACCGGTAGGCATACCCCATGGCCTGGAAGGCGGGATTGAGCCGGGATGCTATCGGCAGTTCTCCGACGCGGACGGCGTCGGCGGGGAAATCACCTCGCCGTTCGAGGGCTCGGATTCGGCTCCGCGCTACTGTGCAATGAGTTGCGAGAAGTTAGCCAGGAGGCGATGGGCACGAGCACCGAGCGGCCGCACCATCCACAGCACCGGCGCGTGCAGCGCAGCCGGGGCCCGGTGTCGCGCACCCTGTACGGGGCCACCCGCCGCGCCGCGGGATCCATGGACCGCTGGCTCAAACGGGTCAGCCTCGAAACCGCCACGCCCCCGGAGGAAGCGCCCGCGCCCGACGAGCCGCCCGTCTCCCAGGATCTGCTGGATCTGCTGCGCTATCTCGGCGTCGCGCTCATCCGCTCCGGCGAGACCACCGATCGGGTGCAGTCCATCCTCGACGATCTGGCCCACCGCTACGACGTCGACGAGGTGCACTTCTTCGTGCTGCCCACGGGAGTGTTCGTGCGCGTACAGGATTCGCGCGGCTCGGCCGTCGACCTGCTCGAGGCCAACTCCGACACCCTGCGCCTGGATCAGATCGCCAAGCTCTACCGGCTCATCGACGACATCAAGAAGGAAGTCCCGCCGCCCGCCCGGGCCACCGCCCAGCTGGCGGAGATCCTGGCCGCGCCGCAGCCCACCCCGGTGTGGCGGCTGCTGGTCGGCAATGTGGTGCTCACCGTCGGCCTGGGCCTGATGCTCAACCCCACCTCCGACGCGCTGCTCGGCTATATCGTGCTCGGTCTGGTGGTGCAGCTGCTGATCATGGCCGCCGACCGGTTCCGGCTGCTGTCGACCGCGCTGCCCGTGGTGGCCGGGGCCGCGGTCACCCTGCTGTCCTTCGGTTTTCCCAACACGCTCGGCGGCGGCAATCCCTCGCAGCTGCTGATCCCGTCGGTGTCGAGCCTGCTGCCGGGTTCGGCGCTGACCAACGGGTCCATCGAGCTGGCCACCGGGAACATGGTGGCGGGCGCGAGCCGCACCATCTTCGGCTTCAACAAGCTGCTACTGCTGGCCTTCGGCATCCTGATCGGCCTGCAGCTGCTGGGGACGCTGCCGCCGGTCACACCGGCGCATTCGAGCGGATTGGGCTGGTGGACACCGGTTCTCGGGGTCCTGCTGATCGGACTGGGCCACAGCTGGCGGGCCAGCGCGCCCAAGCGCTCACTGGGCTGGCTGCTCATCGTGCTGTACGCGGCGTTCTGCGGACAGCAGCTGGGCCAGCAGTTGCACGGTGGCGGACTGCTGGGTTCGTTCCTGGGCGGCATGATCGCGGTGCCGGTGGCATTCCTGGTGCAGCGCAGCAAGGATGCCCCGCCGACGCAGGTGGTGTTCCTGCCCGCCTTCTGGATGCTGGTGCCCGGCGGCATGGGACTGACCGGGGTGTCGGAACTGGTCACCAAGAACGATCCGAACGGCCTGCACGTGATCGTGAACGCGGTGCTCACCGTGCTCGCCATCGCCATGGGTGTGCTGGTCGGGTCGGGGCTGGTGGCCTCGACCCGGCGGCCGCGGCTGGAGAACATCGTCGAGGACTGGCTGGGCCCGGACACCGGACGCCATGCCGCCGACCGTTCACCGGAGGCCGCCGCCGCGGCCGCGGCCATCGACGAAACTCACCGCACCACAGGTAATTCCGAACCCGGATCGGCGAGCCAGAGCAGCCAGTGAGGGGCGAGCAGGGCGGCGAATTCGTCGTAGCCGGCCGCGCCCGGGTGGTAGCCGTCGCCCGCGGCGATGTCCTGCATCCAGATCTGGTTCTCGCGTAGCGGCTGATGCGACCGCAGGTAGGGCACCTTGGCGTCCTCGCAGAGGTCGGCGTAGGCGGTGTCCAGGGCCACGATGCGGGCATTGTGACCGTCGTCGACATTGGGCGGCGGCGCGACCACCATTGTCTGCCAGCCTCTTTCCCGCGCCTCGCGCAGGATCTCGCCCAGATTGCGCACCGAGTCCTCCGGGTCGACCCGGGCCCGGCCGTCCTCGAACTGGGTGTCGTTGACGCCGGTGGAGATCACCACCCGGCAGTCCGCGTCCAGGGGCAGCCGCGGCGCGCATTCGGCCGCCCAGCGCCCGCGTAGTTCGGTGCTGTTCTCCCGCCGGACCCCCAGGTTGTAATAGGTCAGCGGCTGGCCCGCAGCGATGGCTCTGGCGGCCAGGCGCCCCGCCCAGCCCAGGCATTTCTGGTCACCGACCCCCGCGACGAATGATTCCCCGATAAAGCAGACACGAAGATCGAGCACCACACAGCGATCCTCGCACGCCCGTTCGGCCAACACCTAAGCCTCGTAATAAGCAGGAAAAACAGGTATCCGGGCCCGGCGTGCCGACGGGCGGAACACTTCTCCCGCCCAGCACGGGTTACGGTTACCGGCGTGTTGGAAGGTGGGTGACCGTCTTACCTGCCGCATACTCAACCGAGCCGACCATGGGACCGCAGCCGTTCCCACGATCCGAAAGCGCGTATAGGACATGCGAGTCGACGGGCGGGAGATTCCCGTCTCCGGCAGCCTGCTGCAGCCGCGGATCCGCCGGACCACCGACATTCTGCGCGTCGTGCTGTCCGCGTTGTCGGTGGGCATCGTGGTCGCCGGATCGCTGATCACCCGCCCGCAGTGGGAGGCGCTGGAGCGGTCGGTCTCCAATATCGTCGGATTCCTGACGCCGGAACAGTCCAACCTGGTCTACATCGTCTACGGCATCGCGGTGCTGGTGCTGCCCTTCGCCATTCTGGTGCGGCTGATCCTGCGCCGGCAGTGGAAGCTGCTGGGCGGCTTCGTCTCCGCGGGCCTGATCGCGCTGGGGCTGTTCTCCATCACCGGCACCGGCTTCTCCGCACCGCGCTGGCATCTCTCGGAACCGCAGCAGGTCAACACCTTCCTGTCGCAGTTCCTCGACGATCCGCGCTGGATCGCCATGCTGGCGGCGACGCTCACGGTGGCCAGCCCGTGGCTGCCCAAGCGGGCGCGGCGCTGGTGGTGGACGCTGCTGCTGGCCTTCGTGCCCATCCACCTGTTCGTCTCGCTGGTGGTGCCCGCCCGGGCCGCGCTCGGGCTGGTGGTGGGCTGGCTGGTCGGCGCGGTCATCGTGCTGGTGGTCGGCACGCCCGCGCTGGAGGTGCCGCTGGCCGCGGCGGTGCGGGTACTGGCCCAGCGCGGCTTCCGGGTGACCGCCTTCAAGGTGCTGCGCCCGGCCGCCCGCGGGCCGCTGGTGCTCTCGGTGAGCACGACGCCACAGCCGGAGCTGGGCGCCTCGCCGAACGGCACGCCGGAGCCGAAGGACGGCGCCGGGAACGGTGAATCCCGTTCGCCGGACAATGAATTGATCATCGAGATGTACGGCGCGAACCAGCGCAGCCGCGGCATGCTGCAGCAGCTGCGGCGCTGGCTCACCATTCGCACCGGCGAGTATCCGGCCCCCTTCGCGTCCATGCGGCGCGCGGTGGAGCATCGGGCGCTGATGGGCTTCGCCATCGCCGATCTCGGCCTGGCCAGTAACAAGCCGCTCACGGTGGCGGCGCTGGACCGCGGCTGGATGGTGTACGCGCACACCGTGCCCCAGGGCCGCCCGCTGGCCGCCGCCGACGGCGAGAAGACCCTGGCGCAGGTCTGGCGAGCGCTGCACGCCATGCATCAGGCCCAGATCTCGCACGGCGACCTGCGCGCCGAGGAGATCCGCGTCCTGAACGACGACGTGCTGTTCGGCGGCTTCGTGCAATCCGAATTCGGCGCGTACAAGGTGCGTTTCGACTCCGACGTGGCGCAATTGCTGTTGTCCTCGGCCGCGCTCTACGGCGCCGAACCGGCGGTGCGCACCGCGCTCGAGGTGCTCGACAAGCAGGCGATCCTGGACGGCTCGGCGCGACTCACCAAGACCGCCATGCCCGCTCACGTCCGCAAGGCGGTGCCGGACGCGGGCGCGCTGATGAAGAGCATCCGCGACGAGGTGACCGAGCAGACCGGCCAGGACAAGATCGAGGCCGCCAAGATCACCCGCTTCTCCCGCAACCAGATCATCCAGCTGGTGCTGCTGATCGGCCTGGTGTACGTGGCCTACCCGTACATCAGCGCGGTACCCACCTTCGCCTCGGAGCTGCGCAACCTGAACTGGTGGTGGGCGCTGCTGGGCCTGACGGTCTCCGCACTGACCTACGTGGGCGCGGCAATGGCGTTGTGGGCGTGCGCCTCCGAGGCCGTGAAGTTCCGCAACCTGCTGCTCATGCAGATCGCCAACACCTTCGCCGCGACCACCACGCCCGCGGGTGTCGGCGGCCTGGCGCTGAGCGTGCGGTTCCTGCAGAAGGGCGGCCTGGGGGCGTTGCGGGCCACGGCCGCGGTCGCCCTGCAGCAGACGGTGCAGGTGGTCACCCACGTGATCCTGTTGCTGATCTTCGGCGCGCTGGCCGGAACCTCCACGAACCTCTCGCATTTCGTGCCCAACGCCACCGTGCTGTACCTGGTGGCGGGCGCGCTGCTCGGGGTCGTGGGCGCGACCATGTTCGTTCCCAAGGTCCGCAAGTGGCTGATCCACGAGGTGCGGCCGCAGCTGGCGGATGTGCTGGGGCAGTTGAAGGATCTGGCCCGGCGGCCCGGACGGCTGGCCATGATCGTCGGCGGCTGCGCCACCACCACGCTGGGCATGGCGCTGGCGCTGTGGGCGAGTATCGAAGCCTTCGGCGGCAGTACGACTTTCGTGACGGTCACCATCGTCACCATGATCGGCGGCACGCTCGCCTCGGCCGCCCCGACCCCCGGCGGCGTGGGCGCGGTCGAAGCCGCCCTCATCGGTGGTCTGGCCGCGTTCGGAGTCTCGGCGGGGATCGCCGTCCCCGCCGTCCTCCTCTACCGCGTGCTCACCTGCTGGCTGCCCGTCTTCTGCGGCTGGCCGATCATGCGCTGGCTCACCGCGAAGGACATGATCTAGGCCGAATACTGCTTGCGCAGTTCGACCTTCACGACCTTGCCGCTGGCATTGCGCGGCAGCTCGGGCACGATCACCAGGTGCTTGGGGTGCTTGTAGCGGGCCAGTGACTCGTTCAGGAACGGTTCCAGCTCTTCGAGAGTCAGGTCGTCGACGCCCTCGACCAGCGCCACCACCGCGACCGGCACCTCGCCCCACTTCTCGTGCGGGCGGGCCACCACCGCGGCCTCGTGGATCTTGGGATGCGCGAAGAGCACGTTCTCCACCTCGGCGCAGTAGATGTTCTCGCCGCCGGAGATGATCATGTCCTTCTTGCGGTCCACCACGTAGACGAAGCCCTCCTCGTCGCGGCGCACCAGATCACCGGAGTGGAACCAGCCGCCGTGGAAGGCCTCCGCGGTGGCCTCGGGCTTGTTCCAGTAGCCCTGCATGAGAGTCGGTCCGCGATAGACGATCTCGCCCACCTCGCCCGGCGCGACATCGTTCATCTCGTCGTCGACCACGCGGGCCTGGATGGTCGGGATGGGCAGGCCGACCGAGCCGAGCTTGCGCAGCGCGTCCTTGCCCTCGAGCACACAGGTGATGGGCGACATCTCGGTCTGCCCGAACACGGCCACGTTGAAGGCGTTCGGGAAGCAGTCGGCCATGGCCCGCAGCACGGTGTCCGAGGCCGGGGCCGCGCCCCAGCACAGTGCCTGCAGTGCCAGCTTGCGCTGCTTGACCGTCGGCTCCTCGCAGATCAGTTGCCATTGCACTGGCACGCAGAAGGCGGCGGTGGCCTGTTCCTTCTCGACCTCGTCGAGGAATTCGGTGGCGTTGAACGCGCCCAGCGGATGCAGGACGGTCTTGCCGCCGAGCATGAAATATGGGGTGAGCGAACCCAATCCGGCGATGTGGAACAGCGGCGAGGTGCAGAAGCCGATGGAATCGGGGGTGATCTCCATGGCCCGGATACAGGTCAGCGCCTGCGCGTTCATGTTCGCGTGGGTCAGCACCGCGCCCTTGGGGCTGCCGGTGGTGCCCGAGGTGTACATGATCAGGCAGGGGGTTTCCTCCGGAATGTCCAGCGGCGCATGGGGTTCGCCGGGCTCGTTCAGGAAGTCCTCGTAGCCGATCACGCCCTCGCCGGTCTGCCCGTTGATCACGACGACGGTGTCGAGACCGGGGGCCTGCCCGGCCACGCCCACCGCCAGCGGCCGCAGGACCGCGTCGGTGACGATGGCCTTCGCGCCGGAGTCGGACACGATGTAGGCCACCTCCGGCGGCGTGAGCCGGAAGTTCACCGGCACCGCGATCGCGCCCAGGGCGTTGATGCCCATGACCGCCTCGATGTACTCGGTGTAGTTCAGCGCCAGGATGAGCACGCGATCGCCGAACCCGACCCCTCGACGGGACAGCGCGTCGGCGAACTTCTCCGACCGCTCGTGCAGCTGCTTCCACGTGGTGTCCACGCCCTGGAACTTGAAGGCGACGTGGCCGGGCCGCATGGCCGCGTGCGTCGCGACCTGGTTCACCCAGTGGTTGCGACGCGACCGAATCGGCTCGTCTAGCGGCTGGAAGGTCATGCGGTGTCCTTTCACGCTGATCGACCGTGAGAATACCGCCTAACTTTCTGACGTGACAAGGGTTACAGAGAAGGTTTCACTGAGAAGTTCTCACGCTTTCAATCAGCAGTTCAGAGGGCACATCAGGCCGTATTGGGTTCGAGCCGTGTCGCTCATCTATCCACAGGCACACCGCGAAAAGGCCACCTGAATAGCAAACTCCGACTCACATCGGGGTTGTCCGCCCATATGCAACTATGCGAGTATCAGGGCAGTCGTGAGAGGCAGGGAGAGGACAGCGCCAATGGCACTGAAGACACGGTTCACCGAGACCTTCGGGGTCGAGCACCCCATCGTGCAGGGCGGCATGATGTGGGTCGGCCGCGCGGAACTGGCCGCCGCCGTCTCCGAGGCGGGCGGGCTCGGCATCATCACCGCGCTCACCCAGCCCACCCCCGATGATCTGCGCCGCGAGATCGACCGCGCGCGGGAGCTGACCGACAAGCCCTTCGGCGTCAACGTCACCATCCTGCCGTCGATCAACCCGCCGCCGTACCAGGAGTACGCCAAGGCGATCATCGATTCCGGCGTGAAGATCGTGGAGACCGCCGGGTCCAATCCGGAGCCCTTCCTGCCGTACTACAAGGAAGCCGGAATCAAGGTGCTGCACAAGTGCACCAGCGTCCGGCACGCGCTCAAGGCGCAGAAGATCGGCGTGGACGGCGTGTCCATCGACGGCTTCGAATGCGCCGGACACCCGGGCGAGGACGATGTGCCGGGCCTGATCCTGATTCCGGCCGCCACCAAGGCCCTGGACATCCCGGTCATCGCCTCCGGCGGTATCGCCGACGCCCGCGGCCTGGTCGCGGCGCTGGCGCTGGGCGCGGACGGCGTGAACATGGGCACCCGCTTCATGTGCACCCAGGAGTCGGCCATCCACCAGACGGTCAAGGAGCAGATCGTCGCCAACTCCGAGCGGGCGACCCAGCTCATCTTCCGCACCATGCACAACACCGCGCGCGTGGCCGACAACGAGATCAGCCGCAAGGTGGTCGAGATCGAGAAGGCCGGCGGCAAGTTCGAGGACGTGAAGGACCTGGTCGCCGGTGCGCGCGGGCGTCGCGTGTTCGAGGAGGGCGATCTGGACGCCGGCATCTGGTCGGCCGGTCAGGTGCAGGGGCTCATCGACGACATCCCGACCTGCGCGGAACTGGTGTCGCGGATGGTGTCCGAGGCCGAGGCGCTGATCGGTCAGCGGCTCGCGAGCATGCTCGGCTGAGCTTGACGAACAAGATCGGGTGAATCCGGCGAAAACCGGTACGCCCCAGACAATTACGACAAGGGCCCTTGGCATTCGCGCCGAGGGCTCTTGCCCTTTCCGGAGGCCGGGCTCTTGCCATTCCGGCTATCACTGTCGGTGGTATCCGTCATGCTTTTGAGTACACGACGGATGCGGCGGAGGTGCCTGAAATGGCAATCACTCGAATCTATCTCGATGACGACGCACTGCGCCGGACCATGGCCATCTCGGGCGTGTACACCGAGCAGGACGCGGTGAACCTAGCACTGCGATTCTTCAGCACACATGCCACGGCCGAGGATTTCGACCATCCCTTTCAGGCGCGGACGGCCACGGCCTCATAGCTCCAGGCAGCGCTGAACCGGAGTCCCGGGCAGCGCTGAACCGGACCTTCCGGTCGAACACCTCGGGCCCCTCTCGCGAAAGCCCTTCTGGCCGCGGCGAAATCTTGGCAGAATCGCCGGAGGTACCTCGACGGCCGACCGCGGACACGGGAGGGCATCCCTGTGCGGCAGAGTACGAGAGCATCGACCGATACCACCCCCTTCGCGCGGGTGTCGATCGTCGGTGTCGGCTGCCGGACGACAGGTACGGATTTCGACCACGAGTGGTTCGGCATGGACCGGCTCGAGGCGGCCGGCCTCACCCCGCGCCAGCGCGCGACCCTCGAAGTGGCCGTGGAGGCCCTCGACGACTCCGGATTGGGTTGCCTGGCAGCGGGTTCCCAGGCGGCCGTGGTCTTCGGCGCGGTGGGCGGCACCAACAGCGCCCACCACCTCTCCCGCGCCCTCGACCTGCGCGGGCCCAGCCTCACCGTGGACAGCCGGCGCGCCTCACCCCTGGTGGCCGTCGACATGGGCGTCCGCCTGCTGGCCGACCCCACCGTGCCCTTCGTGATCGCGGGCGGCGTGGATCTCGCTCTGCTACCGGACATTTCAGACCTCCGCCTCCCCGGCGCCCGCACCGGCCCCGGCGTCTGCACCGTCCTGATCCTCCAGCGCACCACCGACGCGGTCCACACCCGCACCCGCCGCTACGCCGAAATCGGCGGCCCGGGCCTGGGCTTCCAGGAAGCGGACAGTCTCGACCCGCATATCGCCCTGCACGACCCCGCGAACAACCGCGAGGCGACAGTCGACCGCGGTGACGAACCCCCGGTGCTGATCCCGATCACGGGCCGCGACCCCGCCACCGTCCACAATCTGGCTCTGCGCTGGGCGGTGGCGGTCGGCTCCTACCGCTCGATTCGCGAATTCGCCACCGCCACAGCCCGATTGGTACCCGAGGACACCCGCGCCGCCGTCCTGGCGCGCGACGCCACCGAAGCCGCGACCCGATTGCGCACGCTGGCCAGCCGCATCAGGGCCACGGGCGCGAATGCACCTGCCGCCCAGTTGATCACGTCTGCCGCGGCAGCCTCGGGCCCGCTAGAGATATTCGATCCACCCCGGGCGCAGCGCACCGGTGAACTCCTCTTCCTGTTCCCGGGAACCGGCGACCACCCGCGCATGGGACGCGCCCTGGCCGCCCGATACCCGGTCTTCGCCACCGCTCTCACCGCGGCCACGGACGCCGTCGTCAATGCCGGTGGACCCCGGGTGTGGACACCGCGCAACGGATTCCGCCCGCCCGCCCGCGCCGCTGCGGGACCGGCCGCCGGATCGACGTGCAGCGTGGGAGCCGTGAAGACGGGCATCGGCCACCCCGCGGCCCCGGCCGGCGGTCGACCAGGCCGATTCAGCGCCGCCGAATTCGGTCGCCGGGACGAACCGCGATCCGCTCACGGCGGTAGCGACGGCGGATACACCGACGCGACTCCACTCGATGCCACCCACACCGGCCGGACGGCCGCGCCGCCGCCGGAGCCGAACACACCGAATGGTGCGATCGACACCGGTCGAGTCCTCGCGGCAGATCGCTCTACCGGCGAGGTGACGCGTGCCGACTCGGCAGCGCCGGACCCGGTCGGCGGTGCTCCTCTCGGAGCCGGTCGCAGCGCCGATACCGGCGACGGAAACGGTTCGGGCGAGCTGGTTTTCGCGCACGCGTCGCTCTTCGTGTTCCAGGTGGCCCTGGCCCAGTTGCTGGAATCCTGGGGAGTCCGTGCCGACGCGGTCGCCGGGCACGGTGTCGGAGAGGTGGCGGCGGCTGTCTGCTCCGGCGCGCTGCCGGTGCAGGCCGGGGCGCGAGTCGTGGTGGCGCGAGCGCGGCTGCTGGAGCGAGTGGGTGCGGCGGGGGCCGCCGCCCGACTGGAGGCGACGCCCGCCGAGGTGGCGCGCCTGGTCGAACCCATGAGCGCGGATGTCGCGGTGGCGGCGGTGGACGGGCCGACCACCGTAACCGTGTCGGGGGAGCCGCGCTATATCGACGCGCTGGTGCGGCGGGCGCATCGGCGCGCGATCTTCGCTCAGCGCCTGGCGCCCGACGCCGTGCCGCAGCCGTCGCATCTGCCGTCGATTCGTGCCCGCGTAGACGAATTGCACGGTGCGCTCGCCGATCTCGAACCTGTCGCCGCCACCCGACGGCTGTACTCGACCACCCGGCGCGGGGCGGTGTTGCGGGCGGGCAGTACGGACGGCGAAGACCCGTCGGACTCCGGCCCGCCCGGCGCCGGCACGGGCGCCGACGCCGATCTCCGCCTGGACGGTCGCTACTGGTCGGCCAACGCCGCGAGTGCGGTCGAACTGTCCTCCGCCTTGGAACACGCTGCCGCCGAAGGTATTTCGACGGTGCTCGAAATGGGCCCGGCCGCGGTGCTCACCTCGACCGTCCGCGAGCGCGCCGCCTTCCGGGGTGGTGCGCACCCCGTGCTCGCGCGTGACGACGAGGCCGCGAGCCTGCTGCGGACCCTGGCGCTGCTGTATCTCGAAGGACGGCAGGTGGATTGGACGGCGCTGGGGACACATACCGCCGCGCCGCCGCAACGGCAGTGGCGCAGAGAGTATTCGGGAACCGAGCGGCGGTGGCCGGATGGTGGCGCGGAGCTGTTGGGTGGGGAGGTGGGCGCACCGGCCTTCCCGGTGGTGGAGGTGCGGCCCGAGGGGACGTATGTGGTCGCGGGTGGGT
>NZ_BAAFGR010000049.1:0-46186 GCF_041154655.1 Nocardia sp. JMUB6875 | reverse complement strand
GCGGCCACCGCCCCGGTCCCGGCCGCCCCGCCGCCCACCAGAATCCTGACCGCGCCCCCACCCGGCTTCGCCGAGCGCGAGATCGGCGCGGAGGGCGAACCGCCGCCGGTCGCGGTGGTGCCGCCGTCGTCCGCCGTGCACACCCGCACGAAAACCACTCGGCACCAAGGCTTTCCGCGGCGTCTCGCCCTGGTGACCGCCATCGCCGCCGTATTGGTCGGAGCCGGTTCGGGCTGGGCCGTCTGGCACGCGGGGCACCATCCGACGCCGCAGCCGGTCACCTCCTCACAGCCGCAACCGCCGCCCGCCTCGTCGGTGACCGGCGCGACCACCGAGCCGCACACCACCCGGGTCGAAACCACCGCACCCGTGAATCCCGCACCGGCCCCGCGGTCTTCGACGGTCGAGACGACGGAGCCGCCGCCGTCCACCACCGCGCCGCAACCGGGCCCGACCAGCCTGCCGATTCCGTTCCCGGGCAATATCACGCCAGGAAACCTCGCTCCCCCGAGCGAGGAGCCGCCGAGCCAGGACAGAGCCCAGGGGAACGGCGATGACCAGGGCAATGGCGGCGGGCATGACAAGACCGATAAGCCCGCCAAACCCACCAAGAAGCCGAGGTAGGTGCGGGCGGTCAGTATTCGGCGCGCAGGTGCGTGACGTCACCCGCGGAGACCGAACGATCCCCGATGAGCAGGCGGCCGGTCCCGTCGACGCCGGTGGCGCGGCCGGTGATCACCTCGCCGCCGGGCAGCTCGGCCCGGACCTCGGTGCCGATGGTCGAGCAGCGCTCCCGGTAGGCGGCCGAGAGATCGGCGATATCCCAGCCCGAGGCCTCCCAGGTGGTGAACCGGTGCGCGAATTCACGCAGGATCGCGAGCACCAACGCGGTGCGATTCGGATTGTCGACGCCGGACAGCACCAGCGAAGTGGCATGGGGCACAGGGAGTTCCGCCTCGGTGAGGCTCACGTTCAGCCCCACGCCGACCACGACCGCGGGATCGGTTCCGGTGGAGGCGATCTCGGCGAGGATGCCCGCCAGCTTACGGCCGTCGACGAGAACGTCATTGGGCCACTTCAGCACCGCCTTCACACCGGTGAGCCCGCGCACCGCGTCCACCACCGCGATGCCGGTCAGCAGCGGCAGCCAGCCCAATATCTCCGGAGCGATCCCGCGCACCCGCGTCAGCACCGACATAGCCAATTGTGCCCGGGGCGGGCTCACCCACTGCCGATCGTGCCGCCCGCGACCGCGCTCCTGCGTCTCGGCGATCAGCACCACCCGATCCGCACTCGAATCCGCGGCCCGCGCAACCAGATCCGCATTCGTCGAGCCCGTCGACTCCACCACCTCGACGGCCGAGAAGAACGCCAGCCCCGGCACCTCGGTGACACTGCGGGCCAGCAAGTCAGCATCAAGCGGCGACCTATCCATATCCCAGACGCTACTACCTCGCGCGATCCCGGTCCGGCGCAGCCATCATGCGAAAGGGCGGGCCCGCATTGGACCCGCCCTCGCGCTCGTGTCGCCTACTGGTCGGCGCGGACCAGCCGGTCAGCATTCAGCGGCGACCTATCCATGTCCGCTGACGCTACCCCGGCAATTTTTCGAAACTCAACGTGACCACTGATCTCGTGCCGACCGGGGTAACTCGTCGGGGACGTCCAGAATAGTTTCGGCAGCCGACCGCCGGCACGGATGCGAAACTGTCAACGGCACTCTGCCGTCCGCTAGGGGCGCGGAGAGGCGGGACTGCTCCGGATCGCGGACCCGCCAGTTGGTGAACGACGCCGCCGTCGCCCGATCCGATTGGTGTCTACTCCAGCTCCACATAACCGCCTCCCCTGGTCGTCGGTTTCGGATGCGACTCCAGAGTCCCCTATGAGCGGGTGCGAGCACGAGCGATTTTTCAGGCGTCGAGCGGCTCCAGGCCGAGCGCACCGGCGGTGAAGCGGCGCACCGTCACCAGGCCGTCCGCGAGTGCCGAGTCGTATCCCGTTCGGGCCCAGCCGGTCACGGTCGCGGTGCCGTCCGGATTGGGCCGCACGCCGATCTCGGCGACCATCTCGGCGGTGGTGGGCACGCACACCGCCCACGAGAAGTGGCTCTCCTCGGCCCATTCCGAGGTCCGCCGGGCCACGTACTCCGGATCGGTGATACCGCCGTCGGCCAGGGCCGGACGGTCGTCGATGCGCTCATCGGCGCGCAGCGCGCGCAGGTACCAACTGCCCGCGTTGATCTCGATCGGCTCCATCAGTCCTCCGATCCGCGCTCGAGCCGCCGCTGCCGTCCCCCGCGCCGATCGCCCCGATTCCGGCGACGCGAATTGTCCCGGCTGCCGAACAGGGCCGCGCCGGCCAGCGGAATCAGCAGGAACACCCACCACTGGTGGCTGACGATCGCGATGATCACGCACAGGATGGTGATCACCGGCATCGCCCGTTCCTGCCACTGGGAGCCGAAGCGCGACTCCCGTTGCGCCGGAACGGTCTTCTCCGCGACGGGCAGCGGCAGATCCGTGAACACCTGGTCGAGGTCGCCACGCGTCAGCGCGGCCGCCACGATGCCACTGCGCTCGTCGAACTCCGCGACGCTGAGCCGTCCGGCCGCGAAATGATCGGACAGCCGCTTCATCGCGTCCTCACGCTCGGCGGTGCCAATGCGGATTTCGGGTGGTTCAGCCATGTCACGACATTAGCGCGAAAGGCCGCCCACCTCGCAGGTGAGCGGCCTTTCACGAATTGCTTTGCGTTACTTGATCTCGGCCAGGACAGTGCCCTGGGTGATGGCCGCACCGGCCTCCACCGCGAGTCCGGTGATAACACCGGCCTTGTGCGCGGTGACCGGGTTCTCCATCTTCATGGCCTCGAGCACCACGACCAGATCACCGGCCTCGACGGTCTGACCCTCTTCGACGGCGACCTTCACGACGGTGCCCTGCATCGGGGCGGTCACGGCGTCACCCGACGCCGCGCCACCGGCCGCGCCGCCACGCTTGCGCGGCTTGGGCTTCTTACGCACCGCACCCGCGCCGTTGGCGGACGCGGCCGCACCGACGGAGAACTGTCCCGGCAGCGACACTTCCAGACGTCGGCCGCCGACCTCGACGACCACCTTCTGCCGCGGCGCTTCGTCCTCGTCCTCGATGGGCTGGGCACCGGTGTAGGGCTCGATCGGGTTGTCCCACTCGTTCTCGATCCACTTGGTGTAGACGTCGAACTTGGTGCCGTCACCGATGAACGCGGGGTTCTCCACGATGTGGCGGTGGAACGGGATGACCGTGGCCAGACCCTCGATCTCGTATTCGGCCAGCGCGCGGGCGGCACGCTGCAGCGCCTGCTCACGGTTCTCACCGGTCACGATCAGCTTGGCCAGCATCGAGTCGAACTGGCCGCCGATGACCGAACCCGCGACCACACCGGAATCGACGCGCACGCCGGGACCGGCGGGCTCCTTGTACACCACGACCGGGCCGGGAGCGGGCAGGAAGCCGCGACCGGCATCCTCACCGTTGATCCGGAACTCGAAGGAGTGACCGCGCGGGGTCGGGTCCTCCTTGATCGAGAGCTCGTGGCCCTCGGCGATGCGGAACTGCTGGCGCACCAGGTCGATTCCCGCGGTCTCCTCGGTGACCGGGTGCTCGACCTGCAGGCGGGTGTTCACCTCGAGGAACGAGACGGTCTCACCCTGCACCAGGTACTCCACGGTGCCCGCACCGTAGTACCCCGCCTCACGGCAGATCCGCTTGGCGGACTCGTGGATCTTGGAGCGCACCTCGTCGGACAGGAACGGCGCGGGCGCCTCCTCGACCAGCTTCTGGAAGCGACGCTGCAGCGAGCAGTCACGGGTGCCGGCGACCACGACGTTGCCGTGCTTGTCGGCGATGACCTGCGCCTCGACGTGGCGGGCCTTGTCCAGGTACTGCTCCACGAAGCACTCACCACGACCGAAGGCCGCCACGGCCTCGCGGGTCGCGGACTCGAACAGCTCCGGGATCTCCTCGATGGTGTGGGCGACCTTCATGCCGCGGCCACCACCACCGAAGGCGGCCTTGATGGCCACCGGCACGCCGTACTCCTTGGCGAACGCGACGACCTCGTCGGCGTTCTTGACCGGGTCCTTGGTGCCCGCGGCCATCGGCGCCTGCGCACGCTCGGCGATGTGGCGGGCGGTGACCTTGTCACCCAGATCCCGGATCGACTGCGGCGACGGCCCGATCCAGATCAGGCCCGCGTCGAGCACGGCCTGGGCGAAATCGGCGTTCTCCGACAGGAACCCGTAACCGGGGTGGATCGCGTCCGCGCCGGCCTTGGCGGCGGCATCGAGGATCTTGTCGAACACCAGGTACGACTCGGCCGAGGTCTGCCCACCCAGCGCGAACGCCTCATCGGCCAGCTTCACGAACGGCGCGTCCGCGTCCGGCTCGGCATACACGGCGACGCTGGCGATCCCGGCGTCCTTGGCAGCCCGGATCACGCGCACGGCGATCTCGCCTCGATTGGCTACGAGGACCTTCGTGATCTGCGCGTTGGCATGGTTGGGCACTGAGCCTCCTGTGCTCTGGATTTTTCGTCAGTCGGGATTGTAGGCATCGTGCCAACAAAGCCCGAAAGGGGATAGGGCTACTAGAGAGTAAGCCCGAAGAGTGAGCAATTCGACTCTCGGGGCTCTCGTTTTTAGAACCTGTTCTACCAGACTCCGATGCGGCCCCTCAATGAATCATCAGGGAGGGGCCCGAACGTTACGAGCTTGCCATGGACACGGGGGCCGCGCCCGGCTCTTGCCCGATCACGATGGGCGCACCCACGGCATTGGCCCACTCGGTCCAGGAGCCGTCGTAGTTGCGGACGCCGTAGACGCCCAGCAGGTACGTGAGAACGAACCAGGTCAGGGCCGAGCGCTCGCCGATGCGCGAGTAGACCAGAGGCGCGACCCCCTCCGCGACCGCGCCGTAGATGACATCCAGTTCGGCGCGCGGACGGAATCGGGCGTCCGCGCCGACCGAGGAGGTCCACGGGATGTTGATCGCGGTCGGGATGTGGCCCGCGCGCAGCGCCTGCTCCTCCGGGCGGTCCAGCACCACCAGTTCGCCCGTGTACTCCTCGAAGACGCGCGAGTCGATGAGCGGGCCGCCCAGGTGGGCGAGCACGTCGTGCCGGAAGGCGCGCGCGGTCTTGTCGTCGCGGTCGAGGACCGGGTACTCGCCGAGCCCGGCGGCGGGCACCTCGAAGGTGGTGTCGCGGGCCTCGGAGATCCAGGCGTCGCGGCCGCCGTCCAGCAGGCGCACGTCCTCGTGTCCGAAGAGGGAGAACACCCACAGGGTGGCGGCCGCGGTGCCGTTGGATTTGTCGCCGTAAATCACCACGGTGTCGTCGCGCTCGATGCCCTTGGCACGCATAAGGTTGGCGAAAGCCGCGCCGTCGACGACATCGCGGGTACGAGGATCGATCAGCTCGGAACGCCAGTCGACCTTGATGGCACCCGGGACATGACCGATGTCGTATAGCAATATGTCTTCGTTGGACTCGATGATCTTGAGCCCCGGCGTGCCGATGTTTGCCGACAGCCACTCTGTGGTTACTAGTCGGTGAGGATGTGCGTAGGAGCCGAACGGTTGATGCGGATCCGGAGCGACGGGCACGTTGTGGTCCTTCACGCGTGGTGGGTTAGGTATTGGCGGTTCGAATCTCGACACCGATCGTAGGCATGTGGTGGATACGAAACTCGTTTCAGATCACGAATCGGATGATTGGGCGAATTAATCGCAGCTTCATCCGATAAAGTCTCTCGAGAGGAGGGGTGAGCTATGTCCGATTCTTGGCCGAGGCGGCGGCTGCTTGCGATCCTACGTGGCGCCAGCGAGCCTCTCGACGCCCAGGAACTGGCGCGCGTCACCGGCCAGCATGTGACTACGGTTCGTTTCCATTTGGACGTCCTCACCCGCGAATCCCTGGTCCGCCAATTCCAGCAGCCGCCGCGCGGTCGCGGCCGCCCCCGCATCGGCTACACCGCGGTGCAGCGATCGGTCGGTTATCAGGAATTGGCGCAAGTCCTGGCCGACCAGCTGGGCAGCGACCCGCGCCGCCGCTCCGACGCCGCCATCTCGGCCGGGCGCACCTGGGGCGCGAAACTGGAGGCGGCCGATCAGCCCGTCGAATCGCTCGAGGACGCCAAGGACCTCACCGTCACCCTCATGTCGGAGCTCGGCTTCGCCCCCGAACGCGACCACGCCAGCGAGACCGAGGAATCGGCGCTCATCCGCATGACCGCCTGCCCGCTGCGCGAACTGGCCCGCACCCACTCCGAGGTGGTGTGCGGCGTGCACCTGGGGCTCATGCGAGAAGTGCTGGACCGCAACGGCGGTCGCGAGAGCGTGAACGTGCGCCTGCACCCGTTCGTGGAACCCGAACTGTGCGTGGCGCGGCTGGAGCTGCTGCGCGGTCGCACCGGCGAGGCCGTGCGCGAGGAGGATCAGCCCGCCGATTCCGGCGAGCCCCGATTAGCGCCCGCGACCAGCCGCATCGCGCCGCAACTGCGCACCACGACCGAACCCCAGTTACGCAGTGCCACAGAGCCGCAATTACGCGCGGCCACCGACCCACAGCTGCGCAATGCCGACGCCCACCTCGGCAAGCAGTCGACGAACCAGCGGTAGCCCGATACCGATCACGCTCGACGGATCACCGTCGATGCGGTCCACGAACCAGCCGCCCAGCCCGTCCAGGGTGAAGGAGCCGGCCACCTGCAAGGGCTCCCCCGTCGCGATGTACGCGTCGAGTTCCTCGGGTTCCGGCTTGGCGAAATGCACGGTGGTGGAACTGCAATCGGCTGCCTCGCCGACGATCTCGCCGTCGCGCAGCCGCAGCACACTGTGCCCGGTGAGCAGATCCGCACTGCGCCCGGCCATCTCGGCCCAGCGGGCGCGCGCCACCTCCGGGGTCAGCGGTTTGCCCTGCAGCACGCCGTCCACCAGCAGCATCGAATCGCAGCCCACCACAACGGAATCGGCGAAGGCCGGATCATCCGCCACCTGGCCGGCGATCTCCCGGGCCTTGGCGCGAGCCAGCTCGATCACCACCCGATCGGGCGCGGTGTCGGCGGGCAGGGCCGCGGCGATGGCGTCCTCGTCCACATGGGAGACCCGGACGACCGGTTCGACACCCGCGTTGCGCAGGACGCCGAGCCGGGCCGGAGATTGGGACGCCAGTACGAAGACGGTCACGAGCCGTCAGTCGCGCAGATGCGAGAGCGCCGGGAAAGCGTAGGGAGAGAAGGGCGAAGTGCCGCGGTGCGCCAGGGTCGGGCGACCCCAGTGGTCGGCCGGGCCGTTGTCGGCCGGTGCGGCGGCGGCGCCGGCCGACGCGGCGGCGAACACGGTGAGCAGTGCGGCGAGCTCGACGTCGGTCGGGTTGCCCTTCAGGACCCGGATGACCGGTTCGGTGCTCGACGGTTCGACCTCGGTGACGGCCTTCTCGACGGCGTCCGCGATCTCATCGACTCCGGCTAGATCCAGTTCGGCGGCGCGCAGTACTTCTTCATCGGCCATGGTCGTCACAGCGCCAGTCCTCCTGTCCGTTCGCCGCGTGGTGGGCGGCGTGTTCGCGGCCGGAGCATGTCTTCCGGGACGCAAACGGTATTCGATACAACCCCCGACAGCGAGGGTCATTCCTGAACATCTTTGCTCGGATGAGGCGATCGTGCGCGGTACGAGTCGTTTGTCCTAATGGACAGTGTGCGCCCCATACCGCGCTTATCGCATTATCAGAGCGGAATGTTGCCGTGCTTCTTCGGCGGCAAGGAGACCATCTTCCGCTCCAGCAGCCGCAGCGCCGACACGATCTGACCGCGGGTGTGCGACGGCGGAATGACCGCGTCCACATAGCCGCGCTCGGCCGCCACGTACGGGTTCACCAGGGTGTCCTCGTACTCGTTCTGCAGCTCGAGGCGCAGGGCATCGACGTCGTTGCCCTCGGCGGCGGCCTGCTGCAGCTGCTTGCGGTAGACGAAACCGACCGCCCCGGACGCACCCATGACCGCGATCTGAGCGGTCGGCCACGCCAGGTTCACATCGGCGCCCATGTGCTTGGAACCCATGACGTCGTAGGCGCCGCCGTAGGCCTTGCGGGTGATGATTGTGATCTTGCCCACAGTGGCCTCACCGTAGGCGTAGAGCAGCTTCGCGCCGCGGCGGATGATGCCGTTGTATTCCTGGCCGGTGCCGGGCAGGAAGCCGGGCACGTCCACCAGGGTGATGATCGGGACGTTGAAGGCGTCGCAGGTGCGCACGAAGCGCGCGGCCTTCTCGGAGGCGTCGATGTCCAGGCAGCCCGCGAACTGCGAGGGCTGGTTGGCGACGAAGCCGACGCTGCGGCCGTCGATGCGGGCGAAGCCGACGATCACGTTCATCGCGCGCTCGGCCTGGACCTCGAGGAACTCCTCGTCGTCCACCAGGCGCTTGATGACCTCGTGCATGTCGTAGGGCTGGTTCGGGGAGTCCGGGACGATGGTGTCCAGCTCGAGGTCGGCCTCGGTGAGGTTCTCCTCGATGGCGCCCGCGGCGGCGGTGGCCGGGAAGCGCGGGGCCTCGGCGCGGTTGTTGCTCGGCAGGTAGCTCAGCAGATCGCGGACGTAGTCCAGGGCGTCCTGCTCACCGGAGGCGACGTAGTGCGCGACACCGGACTTGACCATGTGGGTGTGGGCGCCGCCCAGCTCCTCCATGGTGACTTCCTCGCCGGTGACGGTCTTGATCACGTCGGGACCGGTGACGAACATCTGCGAGGTCTGGTCGACCATGACCACGAAGTCGGTCAGCGCGGGCGAGTACACGTGACCACCCGCGGCCGGGCCCATGATCAGCGAGATCTGCGGGATGACGCCCGAGGCCTGGATATTGCGGTGGAAGATCTCACCGTAAAGACCCAGGGAGACAACGCCTTCCTGGATGCGCGCGCCCGCGCCCTCGTTGATGCCGATGAGCGGGCGGCCGGTGCGCAGCGCCAGATCCATCACCTTGACGATCTTCTCGCCGTAGACCTCGCCCAGCGAGCCGCCGAAGACGGTGACGTCCTGGGAGAAGATGCAGACGTCGCGGCCGTCGATGGTGCCGTAGCCGGTGACCACGCCATCGCCCAGCGGACGCTGGTTCTCCAGGCCGAAGTTCACGCTGCGGTGCCGGGCCAGCGCGTCGAGTTCGACGAACGAGCCCTCGTCCAGCAGGGCGAGGATGCGCTCGCGCGCGGTCATCTTGCCCTTGGCGTGCACCTTGTCGACCGCGGCCTCACCCATCGGATGCTTGGCCTCTTCCAGCCGATTGCGCAGGTCAGCCAGCTTGCCGGCGGTGGTGTGGATATCTGGGGCACCTGCCGAACCCGGCGAAGGCTGCTGCTGGACACTCGTCATGACGGGGAGTGTAACCAGTATCAGAGGCCTTATGTAATCCAGACGGGGCTACTCGTGAGTATGGTTATTGGCTCCCTGCCAGTAGAAAGCCGCAGGTAGATACCACTATTCGGGTCATATACGATCCCGACCCGAACAATGTTCAATAGCAAATCTCCCCAGTCATCGGGACCAGCTTTTGGCGGGGTCCACACTCGGCGCACGCCGTGTCGGTACTCACCGCACGACGCCCTGGTGGACTCACCGCATGACGCCGGTGTGGCCGGTCGAGTACCGACCGGGCTGGGGCCAGATGGTGAGACCGTGCGCGCCGCGGCCGACGGGTATGCGGGCCAACAGTTTCCACTCCACGATGTCGATGGCGTACACCTCGCCGTGATGGCGGCCCGAGACCCAGAAGACGCGGCCGTCGGCGGAGAGATTGCCCATATCCGGGCTGCCGCCGCCCGGAATGGGCCACTTGTTGACGAGCTTGCCGGTCGCGAAGTCCCAGAGCGAGATGCTGCCTTCCTTGCGATTGGTGATGAGCATCTGCTTGGAGTCGCGGGTGACGTAGAGGCCGTGGGTGCCCGCGCCGGTCTCCAGGAATCCGGTGTTGTCGAAGGTCTTGGCGTCGAAGACATAGATGCCGTTGGCCATCATGTCGGCGACGTAGAAGGTCTTGCCGTCGGGCGAGAGCTTTACGTCCTGCGGCATACCCGAGCGGCCGCCGGGCAGGTCGATCATGCGCAGCAGGGCCAGGTTCGCGATGTCGACGACGGCCATGCGGCCGCTGAACTCGCAGCTGACCAGGGCCGTGCGGCCGTCGGCGGTGAAGTCCATGTGATTGACGCCGGGGCAGTCGGGCACCGCGATGTCGTGCAGCTTCTGCCAGGTGTGCGGGTCGTAGAGGTCCAGTGAGCGGTCGGCCTCGGCGACCACGAGGGCGTACTTGCCGTCCGGGGTGAAGTACATGTTGTACGGGTCGCGGACGGGGATGGGGTCGCCGGGCTTGCCGGTGCGCGGATCGATGGGCAGCAGGCTGCCGCTGCCGATGGGCAGGTCGTTGTTGGCGTAGAGCATCTGCAGGTCGTAGGACGGGACGACATGCTGGGGCTCGCGGCCGCCGGACGGGAAGGTGTCGATGATCTGGAAGCTGTCCGGGTCGATGACGGTGATGGTGTTGGACTCGCTGTTGGGGACGTAGACGCGGGTGGGCTGATCGGCCACGGCCGGGCTCAGCTCGCGGGTGGCGGCGTAGACGTCGGCCGGTGAGAGCGGGGGCGGCATGCCGGGCAGCAGGTTCGGCGCCTCGGCCGCGGCGGGCGACGCGCTCGCGGGGGTGGACGAGGGCGTGGACGACTGCGAGGCCGGACCGGATTGGCCACCTGAGCAACCGGCCAGCATCACTGCGGAGAGAATCAGACCCAGACGTGCACGGCGCGCGATCACGGAATGCACCGTGCCATGACGGCATTGCGGTGAGCTGACATGTCGTCGAATAGTAGGCGGCGACATGGCGGTTCGCGGCGGGTTCACGGAGTGTCCCGCCGCGCCACGCGGTTCGGACAATGGCCACTAATCAGTTAATGCGGGCAACCCGGACCGACCCGGTCCGGGTTGTGGCTCAACGCAATACGCGCTCGAGGGCGTCTACGGCCTCGTCCAGTTCCGCCTTGGTTACCGTCAGCGGCGGGCGGAATCGGATACCGCGATCGCCGGTGCCGAGGATCAGGATGCGCTCCTCCTCGCGCAGCCGGGTCACCACCTCGTCGCGCAGCTCCGGCGTCGCCAGGGTGATCGCGCACATGAGCCCGCGGCCGCGCGGATCGGTGACTTCCGCATGGGCGCTGGACAATTCGGTCAGCCGGGCGAGCAGGTGCGGGCCGAGTTCGCGGGCGCGGGCCACCAGGTCCTCGTGCTCCATGACCTCGAAGACGCGCCGGGCCCGGACCATATCGGCCAGATTGCCGCCCCAGGTGGAGTTCAGGCGCGAGCTGACGTGGAAGACATTGTCGGGCACCTCGTCCACCCGGCCGCCGGCCATGATGCCGCAGACCTGGGTCTTCTTGCCGAACGCGACGATGTCGGGTTCCAGGCCGAGCTGCTGGTAGGCCCACACGGTGCCGGTCATGCCGACGCCGGTCTGCACCTCGTCGAGAATGAACAGGGCGTCGTTGGCGTGGCAGAGCTCCTGGATCGCGCGCAGGAATTCCGGGCGCAGATGCCGGTCGCCGCCCTCGCCCTGAATCGGCTCGGCAATGAAACACGCTATGTCGTGCGGGTTTTCGACGAAGGCGCGGCGGGCCTGGTCGAGCGCGTGCGCCTCGGCGGCCTCGATATCGGGGTGATCGGGTCCGGTGTACGGGGTGTCGATGCGCGGCCAGTCGAACTTCGGGAAGCGCGCGGTCTTGACCGGATCGGTGTTGGTGAGCGAGAGCGTGTAGCCGGTGCGGCCGTGGAAGGCCCCATTCAGGTGCAGCACCTTGGTGCCGAGTTCGGCTGGGCGCCCGTGCATTTCGTTGTGGCGGGACTTCCAGTCGAAGGCCGCCTTGAGCGCGTTCTCGACCGCCAGACCGCCGCCGTCGATGAAGAACAGGTGCGGCAGTCGCGGATCGCCCAGCACACGCACGAAAGTGTCCACGAAGCGCGCCATTTCGACGGTGTAGATGTCGGAATTGCTGGGCTTGTTGAGCGCCGCGGCGGTGAGGTTGGCCAGGAAGTGCTTGTCGCCCAGCAGCGCCGGATGGTTCATGCCGAGCGTGTTGGAGGCGAAGAAGCCGAACATGTCGAGGTACGCGGTGCCGTCGCGGGCATCCACGAGTCGACGTCCGCGCGACTTGCGCAGATCGAGAACGAGGTCGAAGCCGTCGGCGAGAATGCTCGCGGCCAGGATCTCGTGCACCCGGGCGGGGGTGACCAGTGTGGTTTCGGCTGCCGCCCCGAGCCGATCGAGTCCGAGGGTCACGCCACCCAGCGTAAATGAATTTTTACGGCTTTGCCCGCAAGTTCAGGAACTATTCCGCCCGTAACCGTGTCGTCACCCGAATGTCTGCGGCCTACTTGCCCGGGTCCGTGGCCTACTTGTCATAGAATGTCTGCAGGATGATGGTGCTACGCGTTCGCACATTGGCAGTCGCGCGGATCTCCTGGAGCAGTTGCTCGAGGTGCCTGGGCGAGGCCACCCGCACCATCAGCATGTAGCTCTCATCGCCGGCCACCGAGTGACACGCCTCGATGCCCGGAATGTGCTGCAGCAGTGCGGGAGCGTCATCGGGCTGGGACGGATCGAGAGGAGTGATCGCGACGAATGCGGAGAGCATCTGCCCCAGCGCCTCGGGATCGACGTTCGCCGTGTATCCGCGAATCACGCCCCGCGCCTCCAGCCGCCGCACTCGCGACTGCACCGCGGACACCGAAAGGTTGGCCTTCTCCGCCAGATTGGACAGGGTGGCGCGGCCATCGGCAATCAGCTCACGGATCAGCAGTCGATCGATGTCGTCGAGTACGGGTTTCGCCGGTGTATCCGCCATCAGCGAAGGCTAACGCAGCGAACCGAACTCGGTGCCGGAACCCAACCTGGAGCATGTAATGAGTCACGCACTGTCAGACCTGGCCACCCGTGAGCTACGTGAGCGCGCGGAGAACGTACTGCGACGGCTGGGCGTCGAACCGCCCGCACCGGGCGAACTTCCCGCGCGCACCCCGATCACCGGCAGCGAGCTGATGACCCTGCGGGCGAGCACGTCCGCCGAGGTAGAGGCCGCCATCGCGCGGGCCGACGCGGCCTTCCGGAGCTGGCGGACCGTGCCCGCGCCGCAGCGGGCGGCGGTGGTGCGGCGGCTGGCGGCGCTGCTCACCGAGCATCTGGACGATCTGGGCGAACTGGTCACGCTGGAGGCGGGCAAGATCGGGCCGGAGGCGCGCGGCGAGGTCCAGGAGATGATCGATGTCTGCGAGTTCGCCATCGGGCTCTCGCGGCAGTTGTACGGCAAGACCATGCCCTCGGAGCGGCCGGGGCACCGGCTCATGGAGACCTGGCATCCGCTGGGTGTGGTCGGGGTGATCTCGGCGTTCAACTTCCCGGTCGCGGTGTGGGCGTGGAATACCGCCATCGCGCTGGTGTGCGGGGACACGGTGGTGTGGAAGCCGTCGGAGACGACGCCGCTGACGGCAGTGGCCTGTCATGAACTGCTGCGGCGGGCCGCGCTGGATGTGGGCGCGGATCCCGAAGTGCACCAGCTGATTCAGGGTCCCGCGCCGGTCGGTGAGCAGTTGGTGGACGATCCGCGGGTGGCGCTGGTGAGCGCGACCGGGTCGGTGCGGATGGGGCAGCAGGTCGCGCCGCGGGTGGCGGCTCGGTTCGGGCGCTGCCTGCTGGAGCTCGGCGGCAATAACGCCGCGATCGTGACGCCCTCGGCGGATCTGGAATTGGCTACGCGCGGAATCGTTTTCGCGGCCGCTGGCACGGCGGGCCAGCGCTGCACCACGCTGCGGCGGCTGATCACGCACGTGGATGTCGCAGGGCCGCTGCTGGATCGGATTTCGGCTGCGTATCGACAGCTGCGCGTGGGTAATCCGCTCGAGGAAGGCGTTCTCGTCGGGCCGCTCGTCAATGAGCGCGCCTTCGACGGCATGCGGGCGGCACTGGACCGGGCGCTGGCCGACGGAGGCGAGCTGGTCTGCGGTGGCGAGCGTATCGAGGGGCCGGGCGAGGACGCCTTCTACGTCCGCCCGGCCGTGGTGCGCATGCCCGCGCAGACCGCCGTGGTGCGGGAGGAGACCTTCGCGCCGATCCTCTACGTGCTCACCTACCACGACCTCGACGCCGCCATCGAGATGCACAACGCTGTGCCGCAGGGACTTTCGTCGTCGATCTTCACGCGGGATCAGCGTGAGGCCGAGCGGTTCCTGGCCGCGGACGGGTCGGACTGCGGCATCGCCAATGTCAATATCGGCACCTCGGGGGCCGAGATCGGCGGGGCGTTCGGCGGGGAGAAGCAGACGGGCGGCGGCCGGGAATCCGGGTCGGATTCCTGGAAGGCGTATATGCGCCGGGCCACCAACACCGTCAACTACTTCACCGAGCTGCCGCTGGCGCAGGGCATTCGGTTCGAGTAGCTACTCCTCCTCGGAAGCGATCGCGCGCACCTGCGCCTCGTACTGGGCGCGCACCTTCTCGTCCGCGGGATGCAGGGCGCGGTCGCCGTTGAAGAACCTGCGCACCAGGCGCACCGCGGGTTCGGGCGCGGCGGCCAGCGCGACATCGATGGGGCCCAGGTAGTTCGGGACGGCGACCTCGGCGCGGCGGGTGCGCACCGTGGCCAGGATGGACGCGGCGACATCCTCGGGATCGACGGTGGGCATACCGCCGCCCAGGCTCAGGCCCGAGGACAGGCGGGTGCGCACGGCCGAGGGCATGACGCAGCTGACGCTGACCCCGTGCGGCGCGAACTCCAGACGCGTTGCGGCGGAAAGGCCAACGGCGGCGAACTTGCTGGCGTTGTAGACGGCCAGGCCCGCGATCGGGATCTTGCCCGCCAGCGAGGCGACGTTCACGACGTGGCCGCGGCCGCGGTCGATCATGCCGGGGACGACGGCGCGCATGCCGTGGATGAGGCCCCAGACATTGACGTCGATGGTGGTGTGGCCCACGGCATCCGGCTCGTCGAGGAAGGCTCCCGCGGGCATGACGCCCGCATTGTTGACCAGGATGTCGATGCGGCCGAAGTCGGCGACGACCTTGTCCCACTTCCCGCGATCGCGCACGTCGAGCTCGAAGGCTTTGGCCCCCAACGCGGCTGCCGCGGCCTGGGCGGCGGCGGTGTCCACATCGGCGATGGCGACCACCGCGCCCTTGCTCGCGAACAGATCGGCCGTGCACTGGCCGATGCCTCGGCCCGCGCCGGTAATCAGGACCCGCGCACCGTTGAGATCGATTGCCGGGTAGTTGTTTCCGAGAATGCTCATGCGAAGGCTCCCTGCTCGACCCGGCGGCGGATGCTGCCCAGGCTGTGTTCGAAGGTGGCGAGACGGCGGCGGCCGTCCATGAAATTGGGGCCCATCACGGCCAGGTCCTCGGCGGTGGCATCCAGGCGCAGCACCTTGGTGCCGGTGGCGCGCAGCAGGGCGATCTCGGCATCGAGCTTCTCGCTCATGCGGTTTCGCAGCTGACGCTCGAGGAAGTGGCCCGCGCTCGTCACCGGCAGGCGGCCGGTGGAGGCCATGGGGGCGATCACCACGACCTCGTCCAGCTCGGCCGGGATGAGCAGGTCGACCGAGGCGGTGGAGGCCGCGCCGCCGTCGATGAAGTGGCGGCCCGCGATCGGGACGGCCGGGAACCAGCCGGGCACCGCCCACGAAGCGCGCAGGGCGGCACCGAGATTCGCGTCGGGGGCCGACGGGGAGCCGAAGGCCACCCGCTCGCCGGTGGCATTGTCCATCGACACCAGCCAGGTCGCCGGATGCTCGACCCACTCGCGGCCGGGGTTCAGGCGCTCGGCCAGGCGCTGGAGCCAGGTCGGGTCGCCGCCCCCCTGCGGCAGCAACCCGCTTCCCGCGGTGAGCAGGGCGTGGCCATTGCCGGGGCGGGCCAGCAACTCTCGGACCGCGCGGCCCGGCGCGCCCAGGCGCGGGCGCGGCAGGGGCGGGAATCGCCCTGGCTCCGAACGCATGTGGGCGGTGAGGATCGGGTTGGTGGCGGTGCCGCGCTGCATGGCGACCAGGTCGTCCACCCCGATGCCGCTGCCCAGCATGGTCAGCGTCTCCGCGCCCGCCGAGGTGCCGATCATGACGTCGGCGGTGCGCGGGTCCCAGTCCAGTACGTCCCGCACCGCGGCCAGCGCGGCGACGATCCAGGCCATGCCGACCGTGCCGCCGCAGCCGATGGCCAGGCCACGTCGCTGTGACCCGTTCCTGTTACTCATGGTTTCGAACACTAGCAGTTTTCAGATACTCCCGGTATCCCAAATCTTCGAGTACATAGAATCGTGGCCATGGCACGACTCACCAGGACCGAGAGCCAGGCCCGCACCCGCGCGGACCTGCTCGCCACCGCGCGTGACATGTTCCTGACCGACGGTTATGCCAAGACCAGCCTGGATCGGGTCGCGGAGGAGGCGGGGTACTCCAAGGGCGCGGTCTACTCGAACTTCAAGACCAAGTCGGCGCTGTGCCTGGAAGTGCTGACGCTCATCCACGAGACCAAGTTCGAGGAGGTGAGCGAACTGGTCACCAGCGGGGACACCCTCGAGGCCCGGCTCGAGCGCCTCCAGGGCTGGGCCGAGCGGACCCTCGGCGATGTCGGCTGGACCATGCTGGAATTCGAGTTCGCCATCGTGGCCCGCGACGATCCGGCGCTGCGGGCGGAACTGGTGTCCGGCTGGAGCTTGGTGCGCGGCACCATCGCCACCCAGCTGCAGGCGCTCGCCGATTCCATGGACCTGGAACTGCCGCTATCCGCCGAGGACGCTGCGACCGCGGTGCTGAGTCTCGGCGTGGGACTGGGCATTCAGCGGGCCTTGGATCCGAGTCTGTCGGCGCGGCTCGTCACCGACACCGTGCGCGCGCTGCTGAGCGGAGGATTCAACGGCGGTGTCGGATTCAGCGAAAGTGGAGCGTCCACTCTCCGCGATAGTGCAGCCGGGTGACGCTGACCGGGGGAACGTCTATGCGCCAGAACGACTTCGCGGGCGCGTCCAAGGTGACCAGCAGGGCCGCGCGGATGACGGCCGGATGGGTGATGGCGATGGTGGGTTCGCCGTCGAGGGCGATATCGGCCAGCCATTCGCCGGTGCGCTCGATGACATCGACCACCGCCTCGCCGCCGTGGCCGCGATAGGCCGGGTCCGTGAGCCAGAGGTAGAGGTCCTCTTTCGGGACGGACATGAGTTCGCCGCCGCGCCAGGCGCCGGCGTCGAGGTCGCGTAGTCGGTCGTCCTCGTCGCCCATCAGGCCCATGATGGCCGCGGTCTCGACGGTGCGGCGCTCGGGGGCGGTGACGACCCGGGCGGCGGTCAATCGGCCGCACGCGGAGACCGCTCGGCGCCCTGATTCGGTGAGCGGTTCGTCCACAGGGAAACGTGCTTTGCGCATCGCCTCGGTCATACCGTGACTGACCAAGTCGAGCCGGAGCACCTTCTGCACGGTCCGAAGCCTACGCGCGGGGACCTGGGGCGTTGCACGATTGCCCGGTCTTCGCTGTGCCCGGGGAACCCGGAAATCGGACAGTTAGGGGAACCGACCGGTTGGGGGCGGGGTGGCTGGATCTGTCGGTGGTCGGGTGCAGACTGTGGCCATGGATCGGTTCTCCCGCGCTACCAGAGAGTGGTTCGACGGCGCGTTTCCCGCGCCCACGGCCGCGCAGCTGGGGGCCTGGGAATCGATCGCGGCGGGGCAGCACACGCTGGTGGTCGCGCCCACCGGGTCGGGCAAGACGCTCTCGGCGTTCCTGTGGGCGATCGATCGGCTGGCCACCCGGGAACCGGAGACGGGGCCGCGCAAGACGTCGGTGCTCTACATCTCGCCATTGAAGGCGCTGGCGGTGGATGTCGAGCGGAATCTGCGCGCGCCGCTCGTGGGGATCACGCAGACGGCCAAGCGGCTGGGGATCGACGCGCCCGAGATTCGGGTGGGGGTGCGGTCGGGGGATACCAGTGCGGCGGATCGGCGGACCATGCAGCGCACGCCGCCGGACATTCTGATCACCACACCGGAATCGCTGTTCCTCATGCTGACCTCGGCGGCGCGGGAGACGCTGAGCGGGGTGCACACGGTGATCGTGGACGAGGTGCACGCCATCGCGGGGTCCAAGCGCGGTGCGCACCTGGCGCTTTCGCTGGCCCGGCTGGACCTGCTGACCGAGCGCCCGGCGCAGCGGATCGGGCTGTCGGCGACGGTGCGGCCGCCGCAGGAGGTGGGGCGGTTCCTGGTCGGGAGCGCGCCGATCACCATTGTGTCGCCGCCCGCGCCCAAGACCTTCGACCTGTCGGTGCGGGTGCCGGTGGCGGATATGACCGAACCCGATGCGGGCGGGGAGGATTCGGATCAGCCCGGCTCGATCTGGCCGCATGTGGACGAGGCCATCGTGGATCTGGTGCTCGAGCACCGGTCCTCGATCGTGTTCGCGAATTCGCGGCGGCTCTCGGAGCGGCTCACGGCGCGGTTGAACGAGGCGTACGCGGCGCGCATCGGGGAGGCGGTGGAGACCGAGCACAAGCCGCCCGCGCAGCTGGGGGCCTCCACCGAGGTGATCCACGGGGCAACAACGCTTTTGGCGCGGGCGCACCACGGGTCGGTGAGCAAGGAGCAGCGGGCGCTCATCGAGGACGACCTCAAGAGCGGGCGACTGCGGTGCGTGGTGGCCACCAGCAGCCTCGAGCTCGGCATCGATATGGGTGCCGTCGAGTTGGTGGTGCAGGTGGAGGCGCCGCCGTCGGTGGCCTCCGGGCTGCAGCGGGTGGGGCGCGCCGGGCATCAGGTGGGTGAGATCTCGCGGGGCGTCATCTTCCCGAAGCACCGGACCGATGTCATTCACTGCGCGGTGGCCTCCATGCGCATGACGGCCGGGCAGATCGAGGAACTGCAGGTGCCCGCGCATCCCCTCGACATCCTCGCCCAGCAGACCGTGGCGGCCTGCGCGCTGGAGCCGATCGACGCGGACGCCTGGTTCGAGACGGTGCGCGGCACGGGAAGCTATGCGGCGCTGCCCCGTTCGGCCTATGAGTCCGTCCTCGATCTGCTGGCGGGCCGTTACCCCTCCGATGAGTTCGCCGAACTCCGCCCTCGCATCGTCTGGGATCGCGACGCGGGCACGCTCACCGGCCGCCCCGGCGCACAGCGACTGGCGGTGACCTCGGGTGGCGCCATCCCCGACCGCGGCCTGTTCCCGGTCTTCATGGTCGGCGAAAAGGCCTCCCGTGTCGGCGAACTCGACGAGGAGATGGTCTACGAATCGCGCGTCGGCGATGTGTTCGCCCTCGGCGCGACCAGTTGGCGGATCGAGGAGATCACCTTCGACCGGGTGCTGGTGACGCCGGCGTTCGGACTCCCGGGCCGACTCCCCTTCTGGCACGGCGACTCCCTCGGCCGCCCCGCCGAATTGGGTGCGGCGCTGGGCGAATTCGTGCGGCATGCCGGGCAGGAACTCGAGAAGAACAAGAAGTCGAAGGACTCCGAGGTCGAAACCGTCGCGCTGCAGGGCGGATTGGACGAGAACGCGACCGCGAACCTGGTGGCGCTGCTCAGCGAGCAGCGGGAGGCCACGGGACAGCTGCCGACGGATCGGACGCTGATGGTCGAGCGGTTCCGGGACGAACTGGGCGACTGGCGGGTCGTCTTGCATTCGCCGTACGGGCTGCCGGTGCATGCGCCGTGGGCATTGGCGGTGGCGGCTCGGCTGCGGGAGCGGTTCGGGGTGGATGCCGCGCCGACGCCGTCGGATGACGGGATCGTGGTGCGGCTGCCGGATACGACCGATGATCCGCCGGGGGCGGAATTGTTCGTGTTCGAGACCGACGAGATCGATGATCTGGTGACCGAACAGGTCGGGGGCTCGGCGCTTTTCGCGTCGCGGTTCCGGGAGTGTGCGGCGCGGGCGCTGTTGTTGCCGCGCCGCGATCCGGGCAAGCGGGCGCCGTTGTGGCAGCAGCGGCAACGGGCGGCGCAGCTGCTGGATGTGGCGCGCAAGTTCCCGGAGTTCCCGATTCTGTTGGAGACCGTGCGCGAATGCCTGCAGGACGTGTACGACCTGCCGTCGCTGCGGGAGCTGCTGGGCCGGGTGGCGCGGCGGCAGATTCGGCTGGTGGAGGTGGAGACGGCCGCGCCGTCGCCGTTCGCGAACTCGCTGCTGTTCGATTACATCGGGCAGTTCATGTACGAGGGCGACAGTCCGCTGGCCGAACGGCGGGCTGCGGCACTGTCGTTGGATTCCAGTCTGCTGGCGGAGTTGCTCGGGCGGGTGGAGCTGCGCGAGCTGCTGGACGCGGCCGTCCTGGAGCAGACCGAGCGGGAATTGCAGCGGCTCACGCCCGAACGGCAGGCGCGGGATATCGAGGGGCTGGCCGATCTGCTGCGGCTGCTCGGGCCGATCACGGCCGAGGAAGCTGATGAGCGGTGCCAGGCCGATCCGCGGGAATGGTTCGCGGAACTGGTGAAAGCGCATCGGGCGCTGGAGGTTTCGTTCGCGGGGTCGCGGTGGTGGGTGGCCATCGAGGATGCCTCGCGGTTGCGGGACGCGCTGGGGGTGCCGTTGCCGATCGGGGTTCCGGCGGCGTTCATCGAGCCCGTCGCCGATCCGCTTGGCGATCTCATCGGGCGGTACGCGCGCACGCATGGGCCGTTCACCCTGACCCGGGTCGCGCACCGGTTCGGACTCGGACCGGCCGTGGCGGCCACCGCGCTGCATCGCCTCGGAGTCGAGAAACGGGTGGTGGAAGGCGAATTCACGCCCGGCTCGGTGGGATCAGAATGGTGCGACAGCGAGGTGCTGCGCCGCCTGCGCCGCCGGTCGCTGGCCGCCGCTCGCAAGGAGGTCGAACCGGTGGCGACCGCCGCGCTGGGCCGGTTCCTGCCGTCCTGGCAGCATGTCGGGACCGGCGAGCTGCGCGGGGTGGACGGCGTCGCGGCAGTGGTGGAACAGCTTGCGGGCGTACCGATTCCGGCCTCGGCGTGGGAATCGCTGGTCCTGCCGCTGCGGGTGCGCGACTACTCCCCCGCCCTGCTGGACGAGCTCATGGCCACCGGTGAGGTGATCTGGTCCGGGCACGGGTCCATCACCGCCAAGGACGGCTGGATCGCACTGCATCCGGCCGAACAGGCCGGGCTGACGCTGCCGCCGCCGGACGATATCGACCTGACCGAGCGGCACATCGGACTGCTGACGACCTTGGGGGCCACCGTGATCGGCGGCACCGTGGACCCGGCCGCGCAAGGCACCGACGACTCGGCCTCACTGCCGAAGGGCGAATACCAGGTCGTGCCCGGCAACACCGGCGGCGCGTACTTCTTCCGCCAGCTGCTGGATTCCGTCGGCTCCGGGGACATCGGCACCTCCCACGACGTCGCGGGCTCCGCGGACGAGGCGGCGGTGACCTCGGCCCTCTGGGATCTGGTGTGGGCCGGGCACATCGGCGGCGACACCTTCGCCCCGGTCCGCGCCCTCCTGGCAGGCACCACCCGCACCACCACCGCACACCGCACTCCCCGCCGGGCACCGCGCGGCCGAATGTATCTGCCGCGCACCGGAATGCCCGCCCGGACCAGCTCCCCCCAGGTAGCAGGCCGCTGGTCCCTCCTACCGGAACGCATCGCCGACAACACGATCCGCGCCCACGCCACCGCCGACGTCCTCTTGGAACGCTACGGCGTCCTCACCCGAGGCTCGGTCCAAAGCGAAGGCGTCCCCGGCGGCTTCGCCCTCATGTACCGCGTCCTCACCGAATTCGAGGACCGCGGCCGCTGCCGCCGCGGCTACTTCGTCGACTCCCTCGGCGGCGCCCAATTCTCGACCACCGACGTGGTCGACCGCCTCCGCTCCTTCGACACCGACCGCGCCCGCGCCGCGGACTCGTTCGGCTCCGAGCCGGTCGGCAATGCGATGGCGCTGGCCGCGTGCGATCCCGCGAATCCCTATGGCGCGGCACTCCCCTGGCCCAAGGCCGCCGCGGAAGGTGTGGGCCATCGACCGGGCCGCAAGGCGGGTGCCCTGGTCGTCCTCGTCGAAGGCGAACTAGCGCTGTACCTGGAACGCGGCGGCAAGACGCTGCTCACCTTCACCGAGGATCCAGCCGTCCGCACCGCGGCCGCCACCGCCCTCGCCGCCCTGGTCCACGACCGCCGCGTGGACTCCCTCGTCATCGACCGCGTGAACGGCGAATCCGTGCACGGCAACACCTTCGCTGGCTTCCTGACCGACGCCGGATTCGCCCCCACCCCCAAGGGCTTCCGCCTCCGAGGCCGCCCGTGAGCCCCCATGCCTGAAGGCGACACCGTCTACCTCGCCGCCGCCCGCCTCCGAAAAGCCCTGGCGGGCAAGCCCCTCACCCGCAGCGATTTCCGGGTGCCCCGATACGCCACCCTCGACCTGAAGGGCCAGCAAGTCGAAAGCGTCGGCACCTACGGCAAACACCTCTTCATCCGCACCCCCGCCCTGTCCATCCACACCCACCTCAAAATGGAAGGCGAGTGGCGCGTCTACTCCCCCGGCCAACGCTGGACCAAACCAGCTTTCACCGCCCGCCTGGTCCTCGCCACCGATGACGCCGAAGCAGTCGGCTTCTCCCTCGGCCTGGTCGAAGTCCTCCGCCGCCCCGACGAACACACCGCCACGGACCATCTGGGCCCAGACCTCCTGGGCCCGAATTGGGATGCGGCAGAGGCTGTCCAACGCTTGTCCCGAACCCCGACCCAGCCGATCGGCCTGGCGCTCCTCGACCAAACCAACCTCGCGGGCATAGGCAACATCTACCGCAGCGAAATCTGCTTCCTCCGCAAGATCCACCCCACGACCCCGGTAGGCGAAATCGATGACCTCCCGGGACTCGTGGACGAAGCCCACCGAATCCTCACCAAGGCAGCCCACCAACCCCCATGGCGCCCACTGGCTTACGGCCGCCAACGCCGTCCCTGCCCCCGCTGCGGCACGAACCTGGCGGTCCACCTGCTGGGCGACGATTCCCATGCCACCCGAGCCGACAGAGGCATCTACTTCTGCCCCCGCTGTCAGCCGCCGCCCACCGGTCCGCGTCCGTAGCAGCGCGCGTGGCCCTCGGCCGGACACCGGAGTTGCGAGACGCCAGGTCTCGGAGACCCCGATATGCGAGACTGGCGCGGTGCAGCCCAAGCGAAAGGTTCACTTCGTGGGCAGCCTGCCCGCGCAGTTGGACAGCCCGAATCAGGCCATGGCGTTCGCAGTCGACACGGCCGGGGAATTCCTGGATGGCACGGTTCCGGGCTGTGAAGCGGATCCATTTCGGGCCCAGTGGTACGTCCGACCCATCATCGACCGGCTCGGCGGCATCCCGGCGCTGGCGCCGGTGCGACGCGGTGATTGGTCCTCGCTGCGTTCCCGCGACACCTTTCGGCTTCAGGCGGGCCGATCGCTGACCGAAGCCGACGTCGACGCCGCGCTCGGCTATACGGCGGAGGCCGCGCGGGCCGGTGACGCGTTGGCCGACCTGCGCCGAACCGATCCCGGACTGCGCTTGCAGGTCGGTATGCCGACACCGTTCGTCGTCGGCTTCATCGCCTTCGAGGCGCGCATGCTCCGGTGGCGTCGGGGCTTTCCCTATTACCGCCCGATCGCCGACGCCACGGTCAGGGAGATCGTCCGTATCCATGAGGCGTTGGGGGACAACGTCGTATTCCAACTCGAGCTGGCAGCCGAGACGCTCCTCTGCGCGGGGACACCCGCGTTTCTGCGGCAGGGGCCGGCCGCCCTGGCGGGTCGAGCGATCGCACGCCTCGTCGCCCGGGCCCCCTATGGTTCCCGTTTCGGTGTGCATCTGTGCTTCGGGAGCCTCGACGGCAAGCCGGTCGTGGCACCGAGGTCGACTGCCCCGGTTGTCGCGCTGGCCAACGCGATAGGGCGACACTGGCCCGCGGGCAGGCATCTCGATTTCGTCCATCTGCCCATCGGCGACGGCAAGCGGGCACCGGTCCGGCCGCGGTACTACGCGCCTCTGGCGCGCCTCGAATTGCCTGTCGCCACGCGCGTTATCGCCGGGCTCGCGCTTCCGAAGCAACCGCTCGAGGAGGCACGGCAGGCGCTGGCGGCGGCGGAGGCCGCCTACGGCGGCCGATTGGACGTTGCGTCCCCATGCGGCCTGGGCCGTTACGCAACCGTCGACCAGGCGCGGGCCGCGGTGGCACGCGCGGTCGCCCTGGCTGAAACGGCTTCGAGCCCGACCCGCGACGACAGCCGGGAGTAAGTACCTGTCGCCCGGTCGTGGAATGTTGTGCCGGAACGTAATTCGCCGATCACTCGATCGCGGGAACGAATACCGCCACCACGCCGGGGTGACGACAGATCGCTGGAGTCACACACATCCGGAATGGTGGTCGACTACCGTTACATCTGTGGTCGAGGAAGCCGAGGGGCCTGCGTCGGAGCGCGCGCGGACACCGCACCCGTTCGACCCCGGCGAGCTGAGCTCCGCCCGGGTATACGACTACTTGCTCGGCGGAAAGGACCATTACGAGGCCGACCGGGAAGTGGCCGGTCGGATGCTCGCGCGCGTGCCCGAACTCAAGACCTTGGTCTGGTTCACCCGGGGTTTCGTGCTCAAAGCGGTCGAGATGGCCGCCGAGGCAGGCATCCGGCAATTCCTCGATCTCGGCTCGGGTATCCCGGTCTCGCCCGCCGTGCACGAGGTGGCTCGAAAGTTCGAGCCCTCGGCGCGGGTGGTGTACGTCGACTACGACCCGATCGTGGTCACCCACAGCACCGCACTACTGGCCGGGCCACCCGGGATCACGGCGCTGCTGGGCGATATTCGTTGCCCCGGTGATATTCTCGACCAACTCGACCGCGACGCGCTGATCGACTTCGACGAGCCGGTAGCCGTCCTGTTCTCCGGCGTTCTGCACTACGTGATGGACGATGAAGGCCCCGCCGACATCGTCGCGACCTTCCGTGATCGGTTGACGCCGGGCAGTTACGTGGCGATCAGCCATGGCTCCCTCGATTCCGACCCCCAGATACTCCAGGTGCTCATGGGCACCAAAGACAGTCCGGCCCAGGTCGCCTTCCGGTCCACGGCGCAGACGCAGTCGTTCCTGGCCGGCTTCGAGTTGTTCGAGCCCGGCGTGGTGCCCGTGCAGCAGTGGCTGCGCCCCGACCTGCCGGACACTCGGATGGTCATGCTCGGTGCTATCGGGCGCAAACCCTGAGAAGCCGCGCCGAGCGCGAGTACTCTCGAATGCGCCGATTTTGCTGTTGCCCCGATTCGTACTCGAACCTGAATCATGCGCTGTCCCAGTTGATCAGAGGATGAAGAGATGAAGTCCTTCAATATCGTCGCTGGTGTCGTGTCGTCGATCATGACGGTCGCCGTGGTCACGACCGGCGCCTCGGTTGTCAACGCCCCTGCCGCATTCGCCGCTCCTGGCGGGTTCCTCCTCACCAAAGACGTTCCCACCCTTGATGATCTACACGATCAGGTCGTATTCCTGATCGAAACGCCCGGCGTCTCCGATGAGGCCAAGGCAGCCAATATGGAAGGCGGAATGGGGGCGGTTCAGGTCGCGGACGCCATCTACAACAGCGGCATGTTCCGGGCCCCCTACGGGTCGAACGAGATCACGGGTCCCGAAACCCACGACGGCAACGTGCATACCGCGATGCTGCGTACCAGGTCGGTGGGACGGCCGGATATCACCGCGCGCGTGGTCTGGAAGCGGATCGATGGTGTCTGGAAGCTCTCCAACAGCTCCGTGTGCGAGGGCGTCAAGGCCATCGGTCTGCCGATGTCCTGCAGCTTCTGACCGGCTCCGAGCACCGTGATCGATATTCGTGACCTCACCCTGAGCTACCCGGGCGTGACCGTCCTCGACATCCCCGAACTGACCGTCGCGGACGGCGCGCTCACCTACCTGATCGGTCTCAACGGCACCGGCAAGACCACGCTGCTGCGGTGTATCTGCGGCCTCATCGCGCCTGCCGCCGGGACCGTCCGGGTCGACGGCACCCTGGTCCGAGCCCATCACACCACCCCCGCCACGCTCGGAATGCATCTCGATTACCGAGCTTTCGACCCGCGCCACACCGCACGCCGCCATCTACGCTGGATCGCCCGGGCACGTGGCATACCCGTCAGCAGGGTGGGTGACGTCCTCGAGCTCGTCGACCTCCTCCGGGTCGCCGATCGCCGACTCGGGCACTATTCGCTCGGCATGCTGCAACGCGTCGGCATCGCCGCCGCACTGCTCGGCGAGCCTCGAACCCTGCTGCTCGACGAACCGCTCAACGGCCTCGACATCGCGGGCATCCGCTGGATCCGCGAATTGCTGCGCGAGCTGGCCGATTCCGGAACCTGCGTCCTGGTCGCCACGCACCTGCTCGATGAGGTCGAACGCAATGCCGACCACATCGTGATCCTCGGAGACCGGCGCATGCTGGCCGACCAGCCCTTCGCCGACCTCATGAGCGCGCTGGGGCCCGACGAGACCAGCCTCGAAGACGCCTACGTGCGAATCGCCGGCCTGCCCACCCCGCTCACGTCCGGCGCTCCCTCATGAACAGTCCCGGTCCGGGCACCCTCATCCGGCGCGGGATAGCCGCCGAATGGGCACGCACCACCGGACGTAGCTTCCTGTGGACCGTCGCCGTCCCGCTCACCTTCGTGCTGCCGCTGGTCGTCACCTTCGTCATCGCCGCCGTCGCGGAACGACTCGCCACCCTCCCCGGGCAGCGTTTCGTGACCCCGGTCTCCACCACCAACTCCGTGTACTGGGTGATGACCTTCTCCGTGTCGATCATGATGGTCACCGCCGCCTACGCCCACGGCAGCCAACGGCGCGGCCAGACAAGCGATCTCAACGCTTTCCTGTTCCCCCGGCCCTGGACGGTCGCCCTGGCCCGGTGGATCTACTACGGCGCCATCGCGGCGATATCAACGGTGGTGCTGCTCATCGTCGTCATGGTCACGCTGCCGCACCGGTTCCCCGAACTCTATGGGGCCGTGGACATCACAGACTCCGCCGGTATCCGTTTCCTCTGGACCGTCCCGATCTACGCGTTCGCCGCGTGCGGGGTGGGCATCGCGGTCGGGTCGCTGATCCGCACACCGTCCGCCGCCGTCGCCGTTCTCCTGTTCTGGGTGTATGTAGCCGAGAGCGCGATGAATCTGCTCCCCCATGGATTCACCGTGCAGTCCTACGCTCCGTTCCTCAACGCCGTCGCCGCAACCGGTCAGCAAGTCGCCTTCCTGCCGCGATTCGGCCGCAACGGATCGTTGCTCTACTTCATCCTCGTCGCCGTCGCCTTCTTCGTCACCGCGGCCGTCCTGCCCGCCCTCATTCGCCGGATGTCCGGATATCGCAGGACGACTCACACCGAATCAGGCAAACCCTGAGACTGGACGTACCTCCAGCGGAAGCCTTCGCATCCCGGGGATCGGGCCCATGGCCCGGGGGAGCTTCTTGGTCGCGACCGGGTGGAATTCCCACTTCGACAGCAGGCTTTGGAGGGTGGTTTGCAATACCACCCACGCGAAATTTCGTCCGATGCACATCTGATTGCCCATGCTGAACGGAACGAAGCTCCGGATTTTCGACCCGGGGTTCGAGGGCAACCACCGATCGGGGTCGAAGGTATCCGGCTCGGCGAAGATCTTCGGGTTGCGGTGAATGGCCGCGATGCTGTAACCGATATCGGTCCCGGCGGGAAATGTGAATCCATCGAGTTCGACCGTGGCGACGCTGCGCCTGGTCTGCAGCAGTGGCGAATGGATTCGCGTGAGCTCGTTGAGGAAACAGTTCAGATACTCGATCTGGTCGAGGTCCTGTGGGCCGAGCCCGCCGGCGTCGACGATCTCGTCCCGCAGTTTCGCAGCCACCTTCGGATGCTCGGACAACTCGTACAGAGCCCAGGTGAGCGAGGAGGTCAAGGCGTCGATTCCGCCGAAGAGAATCGTCACGGCCTGCTCGGCCAGGAACTTGTCGCTGCGCTGTTCATCGCCCGGTGAGTTCAGCAGGATGTCGATCAGATCGTTCCGGCGCTCACCGCTGGCGCGGCGCGCGACGATCAGGTCCCGGCAGTAGTCCCGCAGTTGCGTTCCGGCCGAAAGGAATTTGCGATTCACCGGCAGCGGCAGGCTCGCCAGCCGCTTCGGCAGCACGCTGCCCACAATGGCACCCGCGCCGATGCTCTCGATCAAACTCGAGATGTGTCGCAGTTCCCCGCTATCGGGTTCGTGCGAGAACATGGACTCGAGTAGACCGGTGATCACCAACTCCGACAGCGTGGAACGGATCTCGACAATCTGACCCGGCTGCCACGAACCAGCCAACGCATCCGCGTCGAGCTTCACGATCGGCGCGTAGTTCTCCAACTCCGTTCGATGGAACGCCGGTTGCAGCAGACGGCGAAGATCCCGGTGCTGCTGACCATCCGCGACGATCAGCGATTCCTCGAATATGAGACGGATGCGTTCGAAGAGCAGACCTCGCTCGTAAGCGTCGGAGTTCTCGACCAATACCCGGTGGAGCAGTTCGAAATCGGTGATGACATAGACAACACGATTGCCGATATCGACCCGTGCGATTTTCCCGACGCCGGCCAGGTCCACCATGAACCGAACCGGATCTCGCCACAATCTCCAGCCGTGCCCGAGGACCGGCAAACGTCCGGGTCCGCACGGGACATCGCGAAGATCCATTGCACGCTGCCTTTCCATCGGCAGGCTCGACGCCGAAGGCTTCGAGCGATCGGATCCCAACCTGGACAGCTGGATCACGAGACCTGCCGTCCATCAATGCCTTACGTTAGCCGGGATCGGGAACCGACCACCACCTTTTGCCGAGACGTTTACGACCCGAGCCTCATCCGCACCGAAACCTCAACCCTTCATCGAGGTTGCGGGTTTGCCTGCCGCGGAATCGGATTCGACCCAGTTGTAGGTGCGGTCTACGGCCTTGTTCCATTCGTGCATGAGATGGTCGCGGTCGGGGGCGGACATGGAGGGGGTCCAGCGTTTGTCTTCGGACCAATTGGCTCGGATGTCGTCGGTGGAGGTCCAGAAGCCGACCGCTAGACCGGCGGCGTAGGCCGCGCCCAGGGCGGTGGTTTCGGTGACGACGGGGCGGACTACGGGGGCGTCGAGGATGTCGGATTGGAACTGCATGAGGAGTTCGTTCACGACCATGCCGCCGTCGACTTTCAGGGTCACCTTTTCTACGTCGAGGTGCTGGGCTTCGGAGTCGGCCCGCATGGCGTCGATGACTTCGCGGGTTTGGAAGGCCGTGGCCTCCAGGACCGCTCGGGCCAGGTGGCCCTTGTTGACGAAGCGGGTGAGGCCCGCTACGACGCCGCGCGCATCGGGGCGCCAACGGGGAGCGAACAATCCGGAGAAGGCGGGGACTATGTAGGCGCCGCCGTTGTCGGCGACGGTGCGGGCGAGGGGTTCGATTTCGTCGGCGGAGGAGATGATGCCGAGGTTGTCGCGGAGCCATTGGACCAGGGAGCCGGTGACGGCGATGGAGCCTTCGAGGGCGTAGACGGCGGGCTGGTCGCCGAGGCGGTAGCAGACGGTGGTGAGGAGGCCGTGTTCGCTGAAGACGGGGGTGGTGCCGGTGTTCATGAGCATGAAATTGCCGGTGCCGTAGGTGTTCTTGGTGTCGCCGGGTGAGAGGCAGGCCTGGCCGAAGGTGGCGGCCTGCTGATCGCCGAGGATGCCGGCGACGGGGACGCCCGCCAGGGCGCCGGTGGTGATGTCGCCGTAAACCTCGGAGCTGCTGCGGATTTCGGGCAGCATCGACATCGGAACACCGAATTCGGCGCAGATCTCCGGATCCCATTGCAGGGTGCGCAGATCCATCAGCATGGTGCGCGAGGCATTGGTGACGTCGGTGATGTGCAGGCCGGTCAGCTTCCACAGGATCCAGCTGTCGATGGTGCCGAAGCACAGCTCCCCGGCCTCGGCGCGCTCCCGGGCCCCGGGCACATTGTCGAGGATCCAGCGCAGTTTGGGCCCGGCGAAGTAGGTGGACAGCGGCAGGCCGGTGCGGTCGGCGTAGCGGTTGGGCCCCTGGTCACCGGCGAGCTGTTCGGTGAGTTCGGCGGTGCGGGTGTCCTGCCAGACGATGGCGTTGTAGACGGGTTTGCCGGTGGCACGGTCCCACACCACGGTGGTCTCGCGCTGGTTGGTGACACCGGCCGCGGCCACTTCGGCGGGTCCGATGCCGCACCCGCGCAGCGCCTGGGCGATCACCAATTCGGTATTGCGCCAGATGGATTCGGGATCGTGCTCGACCCATCCCGGTCGCGGGAAGATCTGTGCGTGTTCCCGCTGGGCGACTCCGGCGATTCGGCCCTGGTGATCGAAGACGATGCAACGACTCGAGGTCGTGCCCTGATCGATGGCGGCCACATAGCGACGCATCGATCGAGGCTAACCGAAGCCACAGGCTACTGTGGGTACCGTTGCCCTCGGTAGCCGAAAAGTAGCCCGGAGGAGTCTCGTATGACGAAGCAATCCCGATCGCAGTTTCTCGGCCCCGAGCAGCGCGAGGCTGACTGGGCGCGGCTCGGCAAGGACGCCTTCGACGTCATCGTGATCGGCGGCGGCGTGGTCGGCGCGGGCATCGCCCTGGACGCCGCCACCCGCGGCCTGGAGGTGGCCCTGGTGGAGGCCCGCGACCTGGCCTCGGGCACCTCCAGCCGCTCCTCGAAGATGTTCCACGGCGGCCTGCGCTACCTGGAGATGATGGAGTTCGGGCTGGTCCGCGAGGCCCACAAGGAGCGCGAACTGGCGCTGTCCACGCTGGCGCCGCACCTGGTGAAGCCGCTCAAGTTCCTCTACCCGCTCACCCACTACGGCTGGGAACGCCCGTACGTGACCGCCGGCCTGGTCATGTACGACACCATGGGCGGCGCGAAATCCGTTCCCGGACAGCATCACCTGACCCGCTCGGCGGCGCTGCGCCAGGCCCCCGGCCTCAAGCGCGACGCCCTGACCGGCGGCGTGAACTACTACGACACCGTGGTCGACGACGCCCGCCACACCATGACCGTGGCCCGCACCGCCGCCCACTACGGCGCGGTCATCCGCACCTCCACGCAGGTCGTCGGCTTCCTCAAGGAGGCCGACCGGGTGGTCGGGGTGAAGGTGCGCGACAGCGAGGACGGCCGCACCACCGAGGTGCGCGGCAGCGTGGTCATCAATGCCACCGGCGTGTGGACCGATGAACTACAGTCGCTCGCGCATCAACGTGGCCGATTCCATGTGCGAGCGTCCAAGGGCGTGCACATCGTGGTCCCCCGCGACCGCATCGCCAGCGACACCTCGCTCATCCTGCGCACCGAGAAGTCCGTGCTGTTCGTCATCGCGTGGAGCACCGACCACTGGATCATCGGCACCACCGACACCGACTGGAACCTCGACCTCGCACACCCGGCCGCCACCAAGAACGACATCGACTACCTGCTGGAACACGTCAACAAGGTGCTGGTCACCCCGCTCACCCACGCCGACATCACCGGCGTCTACGCGGGCCTGCGCCCACTGCTCGCCGGGGAGAGCGACCAGACCTCCAAGCTGTCGCGCGAGCACGCGGTGGCCCGCATCGCGCCCGGCCTGGTCGCCATCGCGGGCGGCAAGTACACCACCTACCGCGTCATGGCCTACGACGCGGTCGACGAAGCGGCACAGGACATTCCGCGCCGCGTCCCGCCCACCATCACCGAGAAGGTGCCGCTGCTGGGCGCGGACGGCTATCACGCCCTGATGAACCAGACCCCGCACCTGGCCGAGAAATACGGCGTCCACCCGTACCGAATCCAGCACCTGCTCAACCGCTACGGCTCCCTCATCGACGAGGTGCTGTCCCTGGCCGACGGCAAACCCGATCTGCTGCAACCGATCACGGATTCGCCCGGCTACCTGCGCGTCGAGGCCGTCTACGCCGCCGCCGCGGAGGCCGCCCTGCACCTCGACGACATCATGGCCCGCCGCACCCGCATCTCCATCGAATACGCCCACCGCGGAGTGGATTCCGCCGATGAGATCGCCCGCCTGGTCGCCCCGGTGCTCGGCTGGTCCGAGGCCGACATCGACCGCGAGGTCGCCGTCTACAACGCCCGAGTCAAGGCCGAGATCGAATCCCAGACCCAACCCGACGACGCCTCCGCCGACGCCCTCCGCCTCGAAGCCCCCGAGGCCCGCCGCGAGGTCCTGGACCCGGTTCCGATCAACCAGCCCGAATCGGTCTGAGCACTTCCCCCGCGAATCGAAAAGCCCGGCGCGACAATCGCGCCGGGCTTTCGTCTGTCGTTGATCAGCGGGCGGCGTGCGCCTTCGCCAGGCGATCGATCGCCTCGGTGAGCGTGGCCTCGTCGGAGGTGGTGAAGCACAGGCGCATGGAGCGGGTGTAGTCGGTGGAGACGGCGAAGGCGTTGCCGGGGACGTAGGCGACACCCGCTTCGAGGGCCTGCGGCAACAGGGCCTGGGTGTCGGTGCCGTCGGTAAAGTCGGCCCAGACGAACATGCCGCCGGAGGCCTCGGAGGTGGTGACGGCGTCACCGAAGCGGGTGCGGACGGCGTCGACCAGGGTCTTGGCTCGGGTGCCGTAGACCTGGCGGACCGAATCGATGTGAGCGGCAAGCCAATCGGTGTCGGCGAGCAGGTCGGCGGTGATCTGCTGGGTGAGGGCGGAGCCGCAGAGGTCGGCGCCCTGCTTGAGGAGTTCGACGGCGCGGCAGACCTGGGTGGGGGCGATCATCCAGCCCGCGCGCAGGGTGGGAGCGAGGATCTTGGAGGCGCTGGAGAGACGGATCACGTTGGGCGAGTAGTTCGCCACCGGCGCGGGCGAGGGGCGGTCGAACCACAGTTCGCCGTACGGGTCGTCCTCGATGATCCAGAAGCCGTACTGTTCGGCGAGATTCGCGAGTTCGCGGCGCCGTTCGGGGCTCAGGGTGACGCCGCCGGGATTGTGGAAGTTGCTGACCGTGTGCACGACGGCGGGGCGCTCACCGGCCTCCAACAGGGCGCGCAGAGCATCCAGGCGCATGCCGTCGGAATCCAAGGGCACGGCCGTGATTCGCGCCCCGGCGGCCCGGAAGACCTGCAGCGCACCGACATACGCGGGATCCTCGACCACCACCAGCGCGCCCGGGTCCAGCAGCACCTCCGACAGCAGCGAGAGCGCCTGCTGGGAGCCGTGGGTCACGAAGATCTCCTCGACCGGCACCGCGCGACCCAGGCGGCCGGACTCGCGGGCGGCCAGCACCTCGCGCAGCGGACCCCAGCCGGGCGACTCGGTGTACTGCAGCCGCGAGCGCTGCGACAGCGCGGCGTCGGCGGCCACCGCGATGCGGTCGCGGGGCATGAGCTCGGCGTCGGGCAAACCTCCGGCAAGGCTGATGATGTCCGCGCGCGAGGTGAGCTTGAGCAGGTCACGGATCGCCGAGCTCTGCAGGCCGTCGAGACGACGCGCCAGCGGCGGGAAGGTCGCGGACATGGAACACCTCCGAAGGGAACGCCGGGGTATGCGAAACTCCACCATGTCACACGGTTACCAGGATATGAAATCCCATTCCCAGGATATGGGACGAGCGGTCCAGTTTCCGAGCAACCGGACCGGTCTCGACCTCAGGAACGCTCCTCGATGGAGTAGATCAGGTGTTTGCCGTCACGCTCGACGACCGTGACGCGCTGGGCGTAGACCTGCGTGGTCCCGTCCGCGTGATGCTCGGTGATGTCCACGTCGTAGGTCTCGAACGCACCCGCAACGGGCGCCGCGGGCGGGGCGCCCGGCGGCACCGGCGGCAGCGGTGCGGGAATCGGCGTGGGGCCGACGATCTGCAGGCAGTAGCTGGTGCCGGGCTTGAGCTTGTCGATGCCCGCCGACTGCATGACGTCGGCCTGCGAGACGGTCGGCGAGTCCGGCGCGACGAAGCTGCGCGCCTTCTCACCGCTGCGATCGGCGTAGAAGCCGTGCTGGAAGCCCAGAATCGCGTCGACGCCGCTGCCGGTGCCGCCCGCGCCATTGCCGATGGTGAGCTTGCCCTCGTGCCGCGGCGGGCAACTCAGCGCCGCCGCGGTGTTGGTCGGCGCGCCCTTGCCGATCGTGGTGACCCCGGCCGCCGAGGTGTCCTGACCGCCGCGAGTGAGCGCGAAGATCACCGATCCGGCCACCGCCAGTACGACCACCGCGCCACCCGCGATCACCGCGATCTTGCGCCACGGCCGCGCCTCCCGCTCCGGCTTGGCCTGCGGCACAGGCGTTTTCGGCGTCAGCGCCTTGACGATGGGATCGTCCGCCCAGGACAGCGACTCCCCTTGCGACGCATCGGATTCCGTCGACGGCGGCGCGGGCGGGAAGCCGCTGGGCGCGGAGCGCCACCACGAATCCGGCGACCCGGTCTGCGCGGCTCCGGACCCGTTCGCCGGCATCTCACCCGCCGAATTCCGTTCGGCGAGCGCCTTATCGGCATCGGTGATGCGCGTGGTCTGCTCCGGATCACCGGGCGCCGATTGCGACCCGCCAGGCGGGATTTTGACGGTCTGTTCGACCTCCGGGGTACCGGGAGCCTGCCCCGCACCCTCGACGGCCGGATATTGGCCGGTGGACATGCCGTTCTGGCCCGCCGGGTACTGGGCGGGGTACTGCCCGGTCGTCGGCCCCCACGAGTCCGGGGCGCGATACTGCGGCGGCGGCGCCGGAATGGGCGCGTCGGCGGGCCGCCACGCCAGCTCCGGACTCTGCGGTCCGGGCGCGGGGCTCCAGCCCGGCGCGGGCGCGGCGGGCTTGGCCCCGAAGTCTTTGAGTGGCGCTCCGAAATCGTTCAGCGGAGCGCCGAAGTCATTGAGCGACGGCCCGAAATCGTTCAGCGGCGCCCCGAAATCGGACTCCGGCTGCTTGTTCTCCTCAGAGGATTCTGGTCGGTCGGCTGATTCGTCCTTGCCGGAAACCATCACCCGTCCTTTCGCCACATACGCGTGGGGCGGTCGCTCTCGACCGCCCCACGTGACAACACTTCTCCAACCGGTCCCCGGGGAACCGTCAGTACCGAACTGTCAGTACTGAACCGAGCGGCCCACCTGCGCGGTCACACCGGCCACATCCACCGTCTGCGCCGGCTGATCACCTTCGGGGAGCTTACCAATCTGCGCCGCGGCCTCCAGGATGATGGCGCCGCCCGGCATCAGCCGGATGAAGTTCTCGGCATCGGCCTTGGCCGCGTTGGCCACGGTCGTGTCCAGCACGAACTCTATCTTCTGGTCGTTGTCCGGCCCGTTGCCCGCGAACGCCGTCACCTTGATCTGGTTGCGGGTGGTGAAGTCCAGCGACATACCGGCCTGGCTGAACCCGCCCGGCGTGGTGTAGCCGATGGTGCCGACGTACCCGTCCAGGTTGCTGAAGTGGTGGGTGTTGGCGGCCCAGCCCGGCAGCACCGCGCCACCGTCGAGGTTGACGCCCAGCTCGGTGTGCGGACCGGTCATGGCGACCACCGGCGCGGCCGGGGCGGTGTCCACCGCGGGCGACTGCCAGCGCGGCTGCGTCTGCGGGGTCACGGTCGGCTGACCGGTGATGGTGTCCACGGCCGGGCTGTCGCCGGGCTGCGGAGTGGTGCCGGCCGGCTGCACGCTCTGGTCGTTCGGGGTGACCGGCTGGGTCTGTCCCGGCGTCGCGGGCTGGGTCGGCTGGACCACCGCGGGCTGGGCCGGGGTGTTCTGCTGACCCGGCACCGGCAGCGGCGCCACGCGCGGCACGGTCACACCCGGCTGCGAGGGCTTGATCGACTTCGGCTGCTGCGGGTTGTTGCCCGCGGGCTGCGCGGCGTTCGGGTCCGGCGTGGGGGTGGTGCCGCCCGGCTGCGTGGTGCCCGGCTGGGCACCGCCCTGCTGGGTGGCGCCCTGCGGCTGCGGATCCTGCTGCCCCGCACCGGTGTCCGGGGTGTTCGGCGTGGTCGGCGTGGTGACGCCCGGCTGGTTGCCCTGCGGCTTGGTCGTCCCCGGCTGCACGTTCTCCGGCTTGGGCGCGGGCACGACCTGCACCTTCGGGTCCGGAACCGGCGTCTCGGTGGTCGGCTGGGTCCCTTCGGGCTGTTGCTGGTCGGCCGGGACCGCGCCCGGATCGGCGGGGGCGGCATTGGCGGGGGCGGATAGCAGCGACACCACGGCGGCCGCTCCGGCCAGCGTCAGGGAGGTGCTCGCCTTGATCCGACTCGGCTTGCGGTGCTTCACGTTTGGCTCAATTCCTTCGTCCCTCGGCGGCACGATCGCTCCGGGGCATCGAAGAGCCTCGCGCCGGGGGGAATTGAGAACCCCCGATCGCGTAACGCTCGCGACCGCCCTGCCGATCGCTTCCGCCGCGAACTTAATCACAAGGGAGACAAGGCAGCAAGACGGGCCGGTAACAATGGCACGCAAAGGCCACGCGAACGGTCACGAGCGGGACACGCGAAAGCCGTTGCGACTAGTCCAGATCGTCGTGCCGCATGAGCTGGCGCGCGGCCTCGGTGACCGAACCGGTGAGCGACGGGTACACCGAAAACGTCTGCGCCAGATCGTTCACCGTGAGGTTGTTCTGCACCGCCAGCGCGATCGGCAGGATCAGCTCCGACGCGATCGGGGCCACCACGACGCCGCCGATCACCACACCGGTGGCGGGACGGCAGAAGATCTTCACGAAACCCCTGCGCAGGCCCGACATCTTGGCCCGCGGGTTGGTGTTCAGCGGCAGCATGACCGTGCGCGCGGGGGTCTCGCCATTGTCGATGGCGGTCTGCGAGACGCCGACGGTCGCGATCTCCGGGCGCGTGAACACCGCCGAGGCAACGGTCTTCAGGCGAATCGGCTGCACGCCCTCGCCCAGCGCGTGATACATCGCGATGCGGCCCTGCATGGCGGCCACCGAGGCCAGCGGCAGCAGGCCGGTGCAGTCGCCCGCGGCGTAGACGCCGGGCGCGGTGGTGCGCGAAACCCGGTCCACGCGCAGGTATCCGCCCTTGTCGAGCTCGATGCCGAGGCGTTCCAGGCCCAGCCCGTTGGTGTTCGGAATGGAACCGACGGTCATGAGGGCGTGGCTGCCGGTGACGGTGCGCCCGTCGGACAGCTTCACCACGACGCCGTCCGGGGTGCGCTCCACCGCGTCGGCGCGGGCGTGCTTGGCCAGCTCCACACCGCGCTCGGCGAGGGCCTCCTCGAGTACCAGCGCGGCGTCGGCGTCCTCACGGGGCAGCACGCGGTCCTGGCTCGAGACCAATTTCACCTTCACGCCCATCTCGGTGTAGGCGGAGACGAATTCGGCGCCGGTCACACCGGAGCCGACGACCACCAGGGTCTCGGGCAGTTCCTTGAGGTCGTAGAGCTGGCGCCAGTTCAGGATTCGCTCGCCGTCCGGTTCCGCGCCGGGCAGCACGCGCGGGCTGGCGCCGGTGGCGATGAGCACCACCTCGGCCTCGATGACCCGCTGCTGGCCGTCGGAAAGAGTGGCCTTGACCAGATGGGTGGCCAGGCCGGGCGCCTGGTCGATGAGTTCGCCGTAACCGGAGAGCACGGTCACACCCGCGGTCTGCAGCTTGGCCTTGATATCGGAGGACTGGGCCTGGGCGAGGGCCTTCACGCGGGAGTTGACCTCGGCCAGGCGTACCTGGGCCTGCGAGGGATGCACGGTGATGCCCAGGTCACGGGCGCGCCGCAGGTCGGTGCGGACGCCGGTGGAGGCGATGAAGGTCTTGGACGGGACGCAATCCCACAGCACGCACGCGCCGCCGATGCCGTCACTGTCGATCAGCGTGACCGGCGCCCCGTGCTGTGCCGCTACCAGCGCCGCTTCGTATCCGGCAGGGCCGCCGCCGATGATCGCAATGCGGGTCATTGTTCCTCCGCTTTCAGTCGGCCCCGGGATCTCCGATGCCGGTCCCTTACGTTATCCGCCCAGCTCCTCACATCTTTAACCGCATCTCGGGACAACTGTCCCACTGTGGCGCATCCCATTCGCGCGGATCGCCCGTCATGGCGGGATGTTGCGCGAACTTCGCATTGCCCCAGGACAAACCGGACCTTCGCGGGGTCACGCGCCGGTTCCGGCGACTTCGCGGCAACCGGTCATGCCCGCGCGAACCGCCTTGTGATCGGGATCGGGGATGGTCTCCCCCGATTGTTCGATAGGCTTCTATGGTGCCGATTTACGCCGCCTACGGGTCCAACATGGATCCCGAGCAGATGCTCAAGCGCTGTCCGCACTCCCCCGTGTACGGAACCGGCTGGCTGGAAGGGTGGCGACTCACCTTCGCCGGGGACGACATCGGCTGGGAGGGACCGCTGGCGACGGTGGTCGAAGAGCCCGGGCAACGGGTCTTCGTGGTGCTGTACGACGTTCCCGGCGAGGACGAGCTGAGCCTCGACCGCTGGGAGGGTTCGGACTTCGGAATCCACAAGAAGATCCGCCTGCGCGTCACCCCCAACGCGGGCACCGGCAGCGAACCGGTGCTGGCCTGGCTCTACGTCCTCGACGCCTACGAGGGCGGCCTGCCCTCCGCGCGCTACCTGGGCGTTATCGCCGACGCCGCCGAGAAGGCGGGCGCGCCAAGCGATTACACGCACGCGCTACGCACCCGCAACAGCAAGAACGTGGGCCCGGGCACCTTCGGGCCGTAGGCACGCCGCAAGCGGCCACGCCGACAGTGTCCTGGCCGCGCCGGAAGATTCGGCGCGGCACGGCTGTTGCGGGGTAACGGAAAACGAATTTCGAACCGCCGAAAGAGGTAACCGATGCCCGCGACTCCCGTGCCCGCTCCGATCGCCGAGTTCCTGGCCCGCCCCAATCCGGCGGTCTTCGCCTCGAATCGCCCCGACGGGCAGCCGGTCTCGGTGGCCACCTGGTACCTCTACGAGAACGGCCGAATCCTGGTGAACCTGGCCGACTTCCGCAAGCGGCTGGACTACCTGCGCGAGGATCCGCGCGTCAGCCTCACCATCACCGATGCCGACAACTGGTACAGCCATGTGAGCGTCCAGGGGCGCATCGTGTCGCTGGAGAACGATCCGGATTCGTCGGTCATCGACCGCATCGCCCGGCACTACATCGGCAGCGATTACGGCGTGCGTGATCAGAAGCGCGTCTCGGCCTGGATCGAGATCGACCGCTGGCATGCCTGGGGCGACATCGCCAACAAGGCCAAGTAGTTCCCGAAACATGAAGCCGGGCCGCACCTTTCGGTGCGGCCCCGGCTCTCTGTCGGACGGGTCGAGCGGTATCGCTCAGGCGTACCGGTGCGCGTTCAACACGATGTTGGTGAACACTCGAACGCCCGCGGCCAGCGCCCGCTCGTCGATATCGAAGGTCGGCTGGTGCAGGTCCAGCTGCTCGCCCTGACCGGGCCAGACGCCGAGCCGCGCCATCGCGCCCGGGACCTCCTCCAGATACCACGAGAAGTCCTCGCCACCCCCGGACTGCTGGGTGTCGGCGAGCGCGTCGGGCCCGAGCCCGCGTATCGCGTCCTCGAACATGCGCACGGCCTGTTCGTCATTGACCACCGGCGGCACGCCGCGCTTGTAGTTGAGCTGGTAGCGCACGCCGGTCGGCGCCAGCAGCCCCTCGACGATCTCGCGCACCATGGGCTCGAGCAGCGACCAGGTGGCGTGGTCGCCGGTGCGGACGGTGCCGGTGAGCATGCCGGTCTGCGGAATCGCGTTGGGCGCCTTGCCCGCCGACACCGCGCCCCAGACCATGACGGTGCTGGTGCGGGGATCGATGCGGCGCGAGAGCAGGCCGGGCAGGCCGGTGATGACCGTGCCGATGGCGTAGACCAGGTCGCTGGTCAGGTGCGGGCGGGAAGTGTGGCCGCCGGGCGAGTCCAGCACGAGTTCGACGGTGTCGGCGGCCGAGGTGATCGGGCCGACTCTGATGCCGACCCGGCCGACTTCCAGCCGCGGATCGCAGTGCAGCGCGAACATGCGCGAGACGTCTTCCATCGCGCCCGCGGCCACCATGTCGATGGCGCCGCCGGGCATGACCTCCTCGGCGTGCTGGAAGACCAGCCGCACACCGACCGGAAGGTCGGGAATCTCGGCCAATGCCAGCGCGGTACCGAGCAGGATCGTGGTGTGCGCGTCGTGCCCGCAGGCGTGCGAGACGCCCGGCACGGTGGAGGCGAAGGGCAGCCCGGTGTATTCCTGCAGCGGCAGCGCGTCCATGTCGGCGCGCAGGCCGATGCGCGGGCCCTCGGGGCCGATATCGCAGATCAGGCCGGTGCCGCTCGGTAGCTTGCGGGGTTCGAGCCCGGCCTTGACCAGCCAGGACTCCACGAATTCCGTAGTGCCGAACTCGGTTCGGGAAAGCTCCGGATTGGCGTGGATGTGGCGACGCCACGCCGCGAGGTCGTCCATGTGCTCGGAGAGCCACGACTCCACCGCTTCATGCCCGGTCGCCGGTTCCATCGCGACGCTCGTAGCGGACTGCGTAGGTACACAGCTCGCCGCCACGGGTCCGTTGATACGCGCCGCGGACCGGCCGGTTGTGCTCACCGAAGCTCCTCCTGTCGCTGAAACTGCCGTTGCATGACTCGTTCCGACAACCTGTCCCTGTGCACTTTGTCGCCCGCAATCTGTATCGCGGTGCGGGCCAGCGCCGTTGCCCCGTCCAGGACGGCGCGATCGGCCGAGGCGTTCACGGCGGCGGCCGCGAACGCGGGCTGGTGGGTCACCGCGCCCCCGGCATCGATGCCGATCACCGGGTGGATGCTCGCGATGACATTGCTGACATTGCCCATATCGGTGCTGCCCAGCGGCCGTGCCGCCTCGAATTCCGGGGCGATGGGCTCGCGTCCGAGGTCTCGGATCTGCTCGCGATAGGCACACAGTAGTGCGCTGTCGGGAGTGAGCTCGGTATATGTCGGCGCGAGCTTCCGGATTTCATGTGTGCATCCGGTCGCCAGGGCACCAGCCTCGAAACATGCCGATGCTCGTTGCATCAGATCGTCGAGGGCCGCGGAGTCGACCGCACGTAGGTAATACAGCAGTTCCGCGTGTCCGGGCACGATATTGGGGGCTACGCCGCCCGAGCCGACTATACCGTGGAGTTGCTGTCCGGGCAGTAAATGTTGCCGGAGCAAACCCAAAGCAACTTGTGCGACGGTCAGGGCGTCCAGGGCATTTCGCCCATATTGCGGCGCGGCGCTGGCATGCGATTCCCGGCCGTGGAAAACCACCGACAAATCCGCGAGCGCCAGCGAGTGCGCGCCGGCGATGTCCTCGGGGCCCGGATGCACCATCATGGCCATCGCGACATCGTCGAAGACGCCGCGCTCGAGCATGAGCACCTTGCCGCCGCCGGACTCCTCGGCGGGCGTGCCCAGCACCTTCACCGTGATGTCGCAGGCGTCGGCGACGGCGGCCAGGGCCAGCGCCGCGCCGATGCTGGAGGCCGCGATGATGTTGTGGCCGCAGGCGTGGCCGATTTCCGGGAGTGCGTCGTATTCCGCACAAATACCGACTACTAGGTCTCCACTGCCGTATTCGGCGGTGAATGCGGTCGGCAGATCCGCTACGCCCGATTCGATGCGGAAACCGCGCTCGCGTAAAGGCTCGATTGTCTTTGCGACGCTGCGGAATTCCTCGAAGGCCAGCTCCGGCTCGGAATGAATGTCATGGGACAGCGCGATCAAACGGTCGCGGTCGGCCGCGACGGCCGCGTCTATGTCGGCGAGCAGCAGCGGATCCGCCGGTGCCAGGGCAGCATTCGGCGTCGACACAGAATCATCCCCATGCCGACCGATCGGTTTGCGAAGAGTGCGTTCATCGCCGTTGCGCGACGGTTGCATCCCCCCAGTCTCGCACTGCCGTGCCGGTCTGTCGCACCAGGTGCGCCGGAAAATCTCCGGCAGATCACGAAAAGGGCAGAAATTAGGGGTTCGAGGGCAAGCCCTCGAACCCCTCGAAACGGAAGGAACCGACCTTACGGATTGAAGGCCAGATTCTCCGGGGTGGTCTCGACGGCCAGACCGGCGAGGGCGTTCTGGTGCAGGGCGCGCTTGATCACCGGGAGGTTGGGCTTGCGGTTGCCCTTGAGCAGGTCGGCGCGGGCGATGGCGGTGGCGAGCAACGACTCGGCGTCGGCCTTGCCGTCCACGATGCCCGCGGCGATGGCGTCATCGGCGGCGTAGCGGCGGCCGGTGGTCATGGCCTCCACCGCGACCTGATTGACCAGTCGGTTCGTCAGCAGCGCGTTCATGGCGACGGTGAACGGCATGCCCAGGTGCACCTCGGGCAGGCACCAGAAGCCGCGGTCGGCGCGCATGATGCGGAAATCGCAGGAGGTGGCCAGCATGGCGCCGGCGCCGAAGGCGTGGCCGTTCACCGCGGCCACGGTCGGCAGGCCGAAGGCCAGCAGGCGGCTGTACAGCGAGTGCACGCGGTCCAGGTACCAGCAGTTCTTGTCGAAATTGCCGAACAGCCAGTCGGTGTCGAGGCCATTGGAGAAGAACTTGCCGTTGGCGGTGACCACCAGCGCGGCCGGGCCCTCGGATGCCTCGACCTCGTCGAGCAGCGCGTGGACCTCGGTGATCCAGTCCGGGTGGAAACGGTTCTCGCTGTCGATGTCCTGACCCTCGGTCCCGAGGTTCAGCACGAACACATCCCCATCACGCTTCAAATACGGCATGCGTGCAGCGTAACGGTGGCCCGGAGCGATACCTACTCATGGGTAGGGGTAACCGCTCAGACACGAAAAAGAAGGGTAAAACGGATGAAAACGGCAGGTCGTGGTCGCCCAGAGGCGCACTTGATCGCCGAGGACTAGGGTGGGCGACATGCTGGCCGAGAAAACCGTGGGCGGGGTTTCCGAACTAGCCGCCGAAGCCATTGCCGAACGTACCGGTGTGCGCACACACCGCGTCGCCGTGGTGCTGGGATCGGGCTGGCAGGAAGCTGCCGCCGAGATCGGCGAACCCGAGAAGTCCATTCCGATGGCCGAGGTACCGGGCTTCGGATCGCCTACGGCGCAAGGACATCAGGGCACCATCCACTCCGTCACCGTCGGTGACGCGCCGGTGCTGCTGCTCATGGGCCGCCAGCATCTCTACGAGGGCCACGCGCCGAGCCAGGTCGTGCACAATGTGCGCACCGCGCTGGCGGCGGGCGCCCAGACCGTGCTGCTCACCAACGCCGCGGGCGGCATCCGCGACGACCTGTCGGTCGGCGAGCCGGTGCTGATCAGCGACCACATCAACCTGACCGGCCGCACCCCCCTCGAGGGCGCGAACTTCGTGGACCTGGTGGACGCCTGGGATCCCGAATTGCGCGCGCTGGCAAAGGAAATCGACCCCACCCTGACCGAGGGCGTGTACGCGGGCCTGACCGGACCGCAGTACGAGACCCCCGCCGAGATCCGCATGCTGCGCACCATGGGCGCGGACCTGGTCGGCATGTCCACCGTGCTGGAGGCCATCGCCTGCCGCGAGGGCGGCGCCAAGGTGCTGGGCATCTCGCTGGTCACCAACCTAGCCGCCGGGGTCACCGGCGCGCACCTCTCGCATGCCGAGGTCCTGGCCGAAGGCCACGCCGCCGCACCGAGACTGGGCAAACTGCTGCGCGGCGTGCTGGAACGCCTCTAGGCGCGCGGCCGTGCTGCGCTTCGGAACCGCCGGGCTCCGCGGTCCGCTCCGGGACGGCCCGGACGGCATGAACGTGGACACCGTGTCGCGGGCGTCGGCGGGCATCGCCGCCTGGCTGCGCGACCGCTGCCTGGGCGGCGGGCTGATCATCGTCGGGCGCGACGCCCGGCACGGCTCCGCGGAATTCGCGCTCGCCACCGCGGAAGTCTTCGCGGCCGCGGGCTTCTCGGTGCTGGAACTCCCCCGGCCGCTGCCGACCCCCGTGGTGGCCTTCGCCGTGCGCGAGCTGAAAGCCGTTGCGGGCGTACAGATCACCGCCTCCCACAATCCGGCCACCGACAACGGCTACAAGCTCTATCTCGACGGCGGTTCGCAGCTCGTGCCGCCCGCCGACGCCGAGATCGAGCGTTGTATCGACGCGGTCATCGAACCCATCCCCCGGACCAATCCGGCACGGGCCACCACCCCGAATCCGGGCCTGCTGGGTCTACCCGAGACAACCACGGCCGATGAACTGGGCGAGGAGATCGTCCGCCGCTACCTGGCCCGGGTTGCCTTGCTGCCCAGCCTGATCGGCGGCGAGATCGCGGTGGAGGCCGAGAGCACGGCAATCGCGCTGGGCCAGGCTTCCGGTCTCGCGGACCCGACCGCTCCCCCGCACGACCCGCGGCGGCGCGCCCCGATTCGAATCATCCTGACCGCCATGCACGGCGTGGGCGGTGAACTCGCCGTCGCCGCCCTCCGGAGCGCGGGCTTCGACGAGGTACTGGTGGTCAGCGAGCAATTCGCGCCGGACCCGGACTTCCCGACCGTGGCGTTCCCGAATCCCGAGGAGCCCGGGGCTTCGGATCTACTGCTCGACCTGGCCGAGCGGCTCGACGCCGATCTGGCCATCGCCCTCGATCCGGACGCGGATCGGTGCGCGCTGGGCGTACGCGGCCCCGACGGCTGGCGCATGCTCCGCGGCGACGAAACCGGCGTACTGCTGGGCGATTTCGTCCTGCGCACAGCCGCACCCGACTCCCTCGTGGCCACCACCATCGTCTCGTCACGACTGCTGAGCAAGCTCGCTCCCGCCCGCGGCGCGCGATACGCCGAAACACTCACCGGCTTCAAATGGCTGGCCCGCGCGGGCGAGCGCCTCGTCTACGCCTACGAGGAAGCCATCGGCCACTGCGTCGACCCGGCCGCGGTCCGCGACAAGGACGGAATCTCGGCCGCGGTGGTCGCGGCGGACCTGGTGGCACAGTTGAAGGCCGACGAGCGCACCGTGCTCGACCTCCTCGACGACTACGCCGTCGAATTCGGCGTACACGCCGGCGATCAGGTGTCCCTGCGCCTACCCGATGTGAGCGAGGCGGCCGCCGTGGTGGCCCGCCTGCGCGAGCTGCCGCCCGACCACATCGCCGGAGAAACCGTGACTTGCACCGATATGGCGCAATTGCGCGGCAAGATGCGCACCGACGCACTGGTTTTCGAGGGGCCGACCCTCCGCGTGGTGATCCGCCCCTCCGGCACCGAGCCGAAACTCAAGTTCTACCTGGAGACCTTCGTCCCGGTCGCCGATCGCGCCGAACTTCCCGCCGCGAAGGCCGCTGCGGCGCGACGGCTCGCCGAGATCCGGGAGTTCTGCGAGAAGCTCTGAGTACCGTTCGGAGGTACTCAGAGTCGGAAGTGGTTCAGCGGGGGCCGAATTGGCGGTCGCCGGCGTCGCCGAGACCGGGGACGATGTAGGCGTCGGAGTTGAGGCCGCGGTCTACCGAGGCGGTGACCAGGCGGACGGCGTGGCCGGACTTCTCCAGGGCGGCAATGCCTTCGGGGGCGGCGACCACGCACAGGACGGTGATGTCGCGGGCCTTGCGGGTGGCGAGCAGGTCCAGGGTGAAGACCATGGAGCCGCCGGTGGCGAGCATGGGGTCGAGGACGATGACCGGGGTGCTGGACAGGTCGTCGGGGAGCGATTCCATGTACGGGGTGGGCTGGTGGGTCTCCTCGTCGCGGGCCACGCCGACGAAGCCGATGCGGGCGTCCGGAATGAGGTTCTCGGCGGTCTCGACCATGCCGAGGCCGGCGCGCAGGACCGGGACCAGCAACGGCGGGGCATTCAGGCGGGTGCCCTCGGCGGCGGCGACCGGGGTGGCGATGGGGAAGCGCTCGACCGGGGCATCCCGCATGGCCTCATAGACGAGAATCCCGGTCAGGTCGCGCAGCGCCGCCCGGAATGTCGGATTGGTTGTGCGGGCATCTCGCATGGTGGTCAGCAAAGCGGCAGCGAGCGGATGGTCCACGACGAGAGTGCGCATACGAAAACCATAAGTCAGCGCGACCGTCCAAGCCCTTACAACCGGAAACCACCCCGCGACCGGCATGAAGGGGGCTATTCATGCACCGCATCTCCATCCGACCCGACGGCCTCACCGCCTCCGCGATGACCACCGCCACACTTTCCGCCGACCTCACCGAGATCACCGCCCACACCGCCACCGCCGCCCCCGACCTACTCGCCCCCGCCTTCGGCCTCATCGGCACGG